>DASTHP010000231.1:0-12987 GCA_035718125.1 Burkholderiales bacterium
CGCGTGGCGATCAACGTCGAGAATCGCTCCACGCGCACGACGATGGCCGGGCAGGAGGTGACGATGCCGGTGGCGATCGCGCCGGTCGGCCTCACCGGCCTCAACTGGGCGGACGGCGAGATCCTCGGCGCGCGCGCCGCGGAGAAATTCGGCATCCCGTTCACGCTGTCGACGATGTCCATCTGCTCGATCGAGGACGTCGCGGGAGCAGTGACGAAACCTTTCTGGTACCAGCTCTACGTGTTCCGCGACCGCGGTTTCGCCGCCTCGCTCATCGAGCGCGCGAAAGCGGCGAAGTGCTCGGCGCTCGTGCTGACGCTCGACCTGCAGATCCAGGGCCAGCGCCACATGGACCTGAAGAACGGCCTCACGGTGCCGCCGCGGCTCACCCCCGGCACCCTCCTCGACGTGATGGGCAAGCCCGGCTGGGTGCTGAACGTGCTCACGGGCCGCCGCAAGTCCTTCGGCAACCTCGAAGGCCAGATCAAGAACGCGAATACGCTCACGACGCTCGGGCAGTGGATCGCCGGCCAGTTCGATCCGACGCTGTCGTGGAAGGATGTGGAGTGGGTGAAGAAGCTCTGGGGCGGCAAGCTCATCCTCAAGGGCATCCTCGACGCCGAGGACGCGAAGATCGCGGCCTCCACCGGCGCCGACGCCATCATCGTCTCCAACCACGGCGGGCGGCAGCTCGATGGCACGGTGTCCTCGATCCGCGCGCTGCCCGAGGTGGTGCAGGCAGTGGGCGACCGCACCGAGGTGTGGTTCGACGGCGGCATCCGCTCCGGGCAGGACGTGCTGCGCGCGCTCGCGCTCGGGGCGCGCGGCACCATGATCGGCAAGTCCTTCGCCTACGGCCTGGGTGCGATGGGCGAACCGGGCGTGACCAAGGTGCTGGAGATCCTGCAGAAGGAACTGGACGTCACCATGGCCCTTTGCGGCCTGCGCGACGTCAAGGACGCGAGCCCCGCCATCCTGCGATTCAAATAGGCAGGCTGAAGCGGAAGGTGGCGCCCCCGCCGGGGGCGCCTTCGGCGCCGACCTGTCCGCCATGGCGGCGCACGATGCGCTCGACGAGCGCGAGGCCGACCCCGGTGCCCTCGAATTCCTCCTCCGAGTGCAGGCGCTGGAACAGTCCGAACAGGCGCGCTGCCTGCTGCGGGTCGAAGCCGGCGCCGTTGTCGCGCACGTAGTACTCCACCGCGTCGTCCAGGCGCCGCGCGCCGATCTCGATGCGCGGCGCGGCGGCGCCGCGCGAATACTTGACCGCGTTGCCGATCAGGTTGGCCCACACCAGCTGCAGCAGCGTGTGGTCGCCCGGTGCCGGCGGCAACGCGTGGATCACCATCTCCACCGGTCGCGCCGCGTGCTCGGTCGCCTCATGCGCCGCCATGCGCGCCAGCGCCTCCATGTCGGTCGGGCGGCGGTTGAGCTCCTGCATGCTCGCCCTGGAGAGCTTGAGCAGGTCGTCGATCAGCGCGCCCATGCGCGCGGCGTTCACTTCGATGCGCTCGAGCTGGTGGCGTCCCGCGTCGGGAAGCGCCGCGGCGTGCTGGCTGCGCAGCAAGGCCGCGAAGCCGGCCACCGCGCGCAAGGGCGCGCGCAAGTCGTGCGACACCGAGTAGCTGAAGCTCTCCAGCTCCCGGTTTGCCGCCTCGAGCTCCGCCGTGCGTTCGGCGACGCGGCGCTCGAGCGAGAGGTTGAGCTCGCGGATGCGGCGCTCGGCCGCGGCACGCTCGATCTCGCCTGCGGCGCGCACCGCGAAGATCTCCAGGATCGACGCCCACAGGCCGCGGTGGCGGATCGGCTTGCGCGACATCGCCACCAGGATGCCGATCGCCTCGCCCTGCGAGTTCTGCAGCGAGGTGCCGACATAGCCCTGCGCGCCCAGCTTCTGCAGCCCCGCATCGCGCGGGAAGAGCTGCGCGACATTCTCCGGGTAGGCCACCGTGCCGCGCTGCTGGATGCCGTTGATGCACGGCGAGCCCTCGAGGCGGTACTCGAAATTGGGCGCCGGCGCGCCGTCGCGGCAGAAGGCGAGCGTGCGTACGCGCTCCTGGCCCGGCGGCACTACCTCGCCGATGAAGGCATGGTCGGCGGGCAGCTCGCGGCAAAGGTGCGTGACCAGCGACTGGAAGAACGCGTCGCCGAGCTCCGCGGACACGCCGCGCGCCAGGTTGGCGAGCAGCGTCTCGGCGCGCCGGCGCTCGGAGATCTCGCGCACGAAGGCGAGCGCGTTGCCGTCGGGCAGGCGCCCGGCGCGGATCTCGACCGGGATCAGGCCGCCGTCCTTGCGCCGGGCGTTGACCTCGACGCGGATGCTGCCGCCGGCGAAGGCCGCGGCGATGCTGCCGGGGTAGCGCTCCAGCGCCGCCGCGTCGAGCAGGATCTGGAACGGCTGGCCGACCAGCTCCTCGCGCGCGTAGCCGGTGTCCGTGCAGGTGACGGCGTTGACGTCGAGGATGATGCCCGCGGGCGAAATGACGACGATGGCGTCGATCGCCTCGTCGAACAGCGTGCGGTAGCGGCGCTCGGACTCCGAGAGCGCCTGCTGCGCGCTGCGCAGCTCGGAAACGTCGCGCCCGAGCCACATCGCGCAGGGCTCGCCATCGAACTCGATGAGCGCGCCGGAGATCAGCGACTGGCGCTCGCTGCCGTCGGCGCGCGTGAAGGTGACCAGCCGGCTGCTGACGTGACCTTCGCGCTGCAGCTCTGCGAGCAGCGGCGTGCGCGACGCGGGCCGCCAGACGCCGAGCTCCGCGGAAGTGCGGCCGATGGCGCGCTCGCGGGGATAGCCGTTCAAGCGCACCCAGGTGTCGTTGACCGCGACCAGGCGATGATCCGACAGGCGCGAGATGGCGATCGGGTCCGGGCTGTGGTTGAACGCCGCGGCGAAGCTTGCCTGCGCCTGGCGCAGCCGCTCCAACGCGCTCGCGGCGCGCCTGGGCTTTCTTCTTGCGGTCATCGGCTCCGTACCCCCGGGGGTACGGAGCAGTGTACCCGCGAAGGGCGCACGGACGCCCGGATAAGAGGCGCTCCCTAGCGGCGGGCGCGCGCCTCGGCGCGTCGCTTGAATCGTCCCGGCTCCAGCGCTGCAGCGAGCGGCGCTTCGAGCGGCAGCGGCTCCCCATCCATCAGACTCGCCAGCAGCTCCGCGCCCATGCCCGCCCAGAGCAGGCCGCGCGAGCCGTAGGCGATCGCGCCGTACAAGCCTGGCGCCTCCCCCAGCGCGCCGATGAGCGGCAGCCGGTCCGGCGCCACCGTGCGAAAGCCGACGCGGCCCTCGAGCTTCGCGGGATCGAGGCCGCGCGCCGCGCCCGGGATCAGGCGCTCCAGACGCTCGAGATTGCCCGCATGGCTGTCCGCGCGCAGGGCGCGGTCCTCGTCGTCCAGGTCGAAGCTCGCGCCGGTCACCGACACGCCTTCGATGGCCGGGAGCGCCATGCCGCCGCGCAGGACCACCGCCTTCAGCGATGGGATAGGCGGGAGATGGGTGAGTTGCCCGCGCACCTTGCGAAGCCGGATGTGCGGCGACGGCGCAAGGCGCAGCGCGTCCTCCGCGTTGGCGAGCACGATGGCGCCGGCTTCGGCGATCGTGTCGCCTGCGCGATCGCGCAGCACCCAGCGCGGGCCCGCACGCTCCAGCGCCGCGGCCTCGCGGCCGTAGCGCAGCTGTGCGCCCGAGCGCTCGATCAGCGCGCGCGCGAGGCTGGCGGGCCGGATCCAGCCGCCCTCCGGAAACCACAGGCCGCCCGCGGCGAGCCGCACCCCGGCGCAGGCGCTTGCCTGCGCGGCGTCGAGCACCTGCGCGTATTCGGGCGGCAGCGCGAGCGCCTCGAGCGCCGCGCGCTGCGCCGCGTCCTCGCGCGCGTCGCGCGCAAGCTGCAACAGGCCGCAGCGCGCCCATTCGGGCGAGGCGCCGATGGCGTCCAGCTGCCGCCAGTGCTCGAGCAGCCAGCTGAAAGCGCCCCGCGAGAGCCGCGCGGCATGGCTGTCGTCGCGCGTGACGAGCGGGTGGAAGGCCCCGGCGTGATTGCCGGAGGCTTCCTGCGCCGGCGCGTGATGGCGCTCGACGAGCGTTACTTCCCAGCCGCGCGCGGCGAGCCGTTCGCACACCGCAGCGCCCGCGATGCCCGCGCCGACCACGGCGGCGGTGCGCTCGGCCGGTTGCGGCGGCGCCGCGCGCAGGGTGCGCGGCGGAACGAAGTGCGCCACCAGCATCTCGCTCTTCCGCGCGAAGCCCCTGCGCTTCTCGGCGGCGAAACCGGCCGCGCGCAAGCCCTCGCGCACCGACGCCGCCACGCTCCAGGTCGCGGCGGTGGCGCGCGGCGCGCAGAGCCGCGCGACCGCCTTCATCAGCTCGGGCGACCACATCTCCGGGTTCTTCGCCGGCGCGAAGCCGTCGAGGAACACCGCGTCGGCCGCGAGACGCAGCTGCGGCAGCAATTGCGCCGCGTCGCCGAAGGCGAGGGTCAGCACCACGCGCCCCTGCTCGAACTCCAGCCTATGCAAGCCCGGCACCAGCATCGGCCAGGCATCGCGCAGCTCGCTCGCATAAGGCGCGAGCTCGGCGTGCGGCGCGTGCAGCACGGCGAGGTCCTGAGCGCTGAATGGATGCTTCTCGACCGACACGAAATGCAGCCGCGCGCAGCGCCGCGGATCCTCCTGCCAGGCATGCCAGGTGGCAAGGAACGACAGGCCGAAGCCGAATCCCGTCTCGAGGATGGTGAAGCGGGGCGCCGCCGCCCAGCGCGCCGGCAGCCCGTTGCCATGCAGGAACACGTACTGCGCCTGCGCGATGCCACCCTGCGCGCTGTGATAGAGGTCGCCGTACTCCGGCGACCACGGGGTGCCATCGTCGGCGTAGGCGAGGCGCGCGGGGGTCAAGGCTTCCGGCATCGGCGCCATTCTGCGCGCGGCCGGCGCCGCGCGTCCTGGTCCTCGTCGGCTATCGCGGCCAGGCGCTCAGGCCGAGCGCATGCGCACTTCGCGCTGCGGGAACGGGATGACGATATTGCGGCTGCGGAAGGCTTGCAGGATCGCCTGCCGCACCTCGGCGCTGGCCGGCGCGTAGTCCGGCACGTTGACCCACGGTTTCACCGCGATCGCCACCTGCGAATCGGTGAAGCGCGCGACGCCGATCACCGGCTTCGGGTCCTGCAGCACGCGCGGATTGGTGCGCAGCGTCTCTTCGACCGCGCGCAGCGCCCCGGCCATGTCGGTGTCGTAGGCCACGCCCACCTCGACCTCCAGTTGCCGCAGCTTGCCGTAGTTGTGCAGGATCTCGCCCACGATCTTGCGGTTCGGGATGACGACGCGCGACAGGTCGGGGTGGCCGAGCACGGTCGTGAACAGGCTGATGTCGAGCACCTCGCCTTCCTCCTTCTGGATGGAAATGAAGTCGCCGACCCGATAAGGGCGCGTGAAGATGATGGTCAGGCCGGCGACCACGTTGCCCAGCACGCCCTGCATGGCAAGCGCAATGCCCGCGCCTGCGATGCTCAGGCCCGCGATGAGCGGCAGCAGCTCGACGCCGAGGTTCTGCAGCGCGACGATGCCGAACAGCGCCAGCACGAAGATGCGCACGATGCGCTCGAGAAGGTTTCTAACCGGCGGGTCGAGGTGCAGGCGCTCCAGGCCGCGAAGCGTCGCGCGGCCCGCCCAGCGGCCGGCGTAGTAGCCGGCGACGAGGACCAGGATCGCGACCAGCAGCTTCGGCCCGAAGCGCATGGCGAGATCGATGGCGGTGGTGCTGACCTGGTCGATGGCCTTCAATTGTTCTTCCATGGCGGTGTCTCCCTGTGGTGGTTGCCACGGGATTCTAGCCGCGCATGGCGAGGCTACTGGGAAGCCGTAATACCGCCGTCGAGGTACAGGATCTGGCCGGTGACGTAGTCCGAGGCCGGCGAGCAGAAGAAAAGCGCGGCGCCGACGCAGTCCGACGGCTCGGCGACGCGCCCGAGCGGGATGCGTTCCTTCAGCCAGGCGCGCGTCCTCGGATTCTTCAGCCAGTGCGCGCCCATGCGCGTGCGCACGACGGTCGGCGCGATGCCGTTCACGCAGATGCCGCGCCGGCCGAGCTCGGCGGCGTGCTGCCGGATGAGCATCGCGAGGCCGCCCTTGGTCGAGCAGTAGGCCGAGTAGCCGCGGCCGCGCAGGCCGAGCTGCGCGCGTACCGAGAGCAGGTGCACCTGCTTGCCGCCGCGCCGCTGGCGCTTCGCCACTGCCTGCGCGAGGAACATCGCGGCGCGCAGGTTGGTGCGGTAGATCGCGTCGAACGCCTCTTCGGTCACGTCTTCGAGCAGCTGCTCGCGCTGCATGCCGACGCAGTTCACCAGGATGTCGATGCGGCCAAGCGATGCCACCAGGCGGCGGATGGCGGCGACGTCTTCGACGTCGAGCGCAACGCCGCGCGCGCCGCGGCCGAGCTTGAGCGCCAGCGCCGCGGCCTTCTTGCCGTCGCGCCCGGCGACGATGACGCGCGCCCCCGCCTGCGCCAGCCCGCGGCAGATCGCGCTGCCGATCGCGCCGTAGCCGCCGGGCACGAAAGCGGTCTTTCCCTTGAGCGAGAAGAGTTCCATCTCAGTCCATGATCACGCCGCCGTTGAGGTCCACGATCTCGCCGGTGATGAAGCCGGCGAGCGGGTGCACGAGGAAGCGCACGACGTGCGCGAACTCCTCCGGCTCGCAGAAGCGCCCCACCGGAATCTGCGCCAGCACTGCCTTGCGCTGCGCCGCGGTGAGCTGCCGGGTGACCATGGGCGTGCGCACATAGGCGGGCGAGATGCCGTTGACGGTGACACCATAGGGCGCGAGCTCGCGCGCGAGCGAAAAGGTGAGCGAGGTGAGCGCGCCCTTGGAGGTGGAGTAGGCGGTGCCGGCGGTCAGGCCGCCCGTTTTCGCGGCGAGCGAGCAGGTGTTGACGATGCGGCCCCAGCGGCGCTGCTTCATGCCCGGAATCACGGCGCGCGAGAGATAGAAGGCGCCGTCGAGATTGGCGGCGAGCACCCGGCGCCATTCTTCGGGCGTGGTCGCCTCCGACTTGTTGTTGGAGAGGATGCCGGCGTTGTTCACCAGCACGTCCACACGGCCGATACTGCGCACCGCCCGCGCCACCGCCTGCGGGTCGGAGATGTCGCAGACGATGCCGCCCTTGTGGGGTTTCACGTCGACGCCGATGACCTTAAGCCCGTCCACGGCGAGCGCCGCCGCCACGGCGCGGCCCATGGTGCCTGCCGCGCCGGTGACGACGGCGGTGCGTCCCTTTAGCTCAATTCTCAAGCGCGGTCTTCTTGCCGAACAGGCCCCTTGCGCGGAAGGTTACCAGCGCGATGAGCAACAGGTACATCGACAGCAGCGACCACTCCGAGGCATAGGCGCCGGTAAGGCCCACCACGATCCCGACCATGATGCCGGCGAGCACTGCGCCCCAGAAGCTGCCCACGCCGCCCAGCACGATGATGAGGAACGCGGGCACCACGGCATCCACGCCCATGTGTGGGCGCACGCCCCAGATCGGCGCAAGCACGATGCCGGCGACCGCGGCGAGCGCCGTGCCCAGCGCGAACACGAACAGGCGCAGCCTGGGCAGGTTGATCCCGAGCGCGCGCACCATCTCGGAGTCGTGCGCTCCCGCCTTGATCATCGCGCCGTAGGGCGTCTTCTCCAGGAACAGCCACAGCAGCAGGATCATGCCGATTGCCGCGATGCTCGCGAAGATGCGGTACTTGGCGTAGAGCAGGCCGCCGACCACCATGGCGCCGGAGAGCTGCTCGGGGACCAGCAGCTGCTTCTCGTTGGAGCCCCACACCACGCGGATCAGCTCCTCGATCACCAGCGCCGCGCCGAACGTGAGCAGCAGGCCGTAGAGCGGGTCTTTGCCGTAGGTGCGGCGCATGCACAGCTCCAGCAGCATGCCGAAGGCGCCGACCAGCAGGGGGGCGAGCAGGAACGCCACCGCGTAGCTCGTGTTCCAGCCCATCAGCGTGAGGGCGACGTAGGCGCCGAGGGCGAACAGCGAGCCGTGCGCCAGGTTGATCACCTCCATCACCCCCACGATGAGCATGAAGCCCAGGGCGATCAGCGCGAACAGCAGCCCGAGGCTCACCCCGTTGAAGAGGTGAGGGAGGAGGTTGGCGAGAAGATCCAATGCCTACTGCTCGTAGGTCGGCGTCGCTTCGTAGGACTCCAGCTTGCAGGCCTGCGGCGCGGCCTGGTCGACGACGTCCTGCGGCGCCACCTGCGCGCGGATGCGGAAGATATCGTCCTTCTCCGCCGGCTTGTCGTTGTAGCTCGCCATGTAGATGGTCTGCTGCACCTGGTGCGTCGCCGCGTCGATCCACGCGTCGTGGTGCTGCATGCGGTCCGCCGCGCTCATCTTGCGGCCCTCCAGCTTCTTGATCACGGCGATGTTGTTGGTAGTGCCCGCCTCCTCGACGCAGCGCAGCAGCTCGCGCGTGGCGACGTAGCCGTTGTAGAACACATTGCCCGGCACCGCGATCTGGATCCCCGGATAGGTCTTCTGGTACTTGGCGACGAACTCCTTCACGCCCGGGAGTTCGAGGCGGTAGTACCACGTGGTGCCGAACACGCCGAATACGGCGTCGGGCCCCAGGCCGTAGACGTCGGGCCAGTCCTGCTGGTTGTTGATCCAGGCGAAGGACTTGTCGAGCTTGGTCTGCACCACCTGCTGGCGCAGCGCCTTGATGTCGTCGCCGCCCACCGCCGCCGCGATGACGTTCGGCTTGATCTGCTGGATCTTGAGCAGGTACGAGGTGAAGTCGCGCGTGTTCTGCGGCACCATCAGCTCGTCGACGATCTTGCCGCCGTTCGCCTCCACCAGCTGGCGCGTCGCCTTCGAGGTGTTGTGGCCCCAGACGTAGTCGTTGGTGAGCAGCAGCCAGTTGCGCCCGCTCGCCGCCATGGCGTTCTTGACGATGGCGTGGGCGAAGTTGGTGCCGTTGCCGTCCCAGACGAACTTGACGCGGTGGCAATCGCGCCCCGCCTCGGTGGGCGAGCTGGAGTTGGTGTTGAAGAACACGCAGCCGTACTTCTGCGCCACCTGGCTGATGGCGTTGGCGACCCCCGAGTGCACCGCGCCGATCAGGAACGCGGCTTCGTTCCGGGTGATCATGCGCTCGGCGACGCGCGAGCCCGTGGCCGGCGTGGTCTCCGTGTCCATGTGCAGCGCCTCGATGCGGCGCCCGAGCACCCCGCCCTTGTCGTTGAACTCGCGGATGGCGAGCATGGCGCCCAGCCGCTCGTCGGTGCCGCTCGCGCCGTACTGGCCGCTCGCGTCCATGGTGAGGCCGATCACCAGCGGCTTCTTCTGCCCGGCTTGCGCCCAGGCGCGGTTCACCTTCCACGGGCCGTAGAACGCCGCGCCCGCGGCCAGCATCTGCAGCAACTTCCTCCGATTGCCTTGCATGGTTCCCTCCTTCAGTGTTTGCCTACGCGGATCGCGTTGACCTTCTCGTGCGCTTCGATGAGTGACGGGACGAACTTGTCCCCCAGGCCGAGCGCGTTGGCCTGGACGAGCGTGTGCATCAGGGCGGCGCCCATGGCGCCGGCGAGCGGCGCCCCGGCGAGCATCGCCTGGTAGTAGCCGATGTCCTTCTTCGCGTTCGCCAGCGTGAACATCAGGCCGCTGTGGTCGCCCTGCAGCGCCTTGGGCACCACCATCTGGAACATGGCGGAGTTCGCCCCGCCCGCCGAGATCAGCTTGTAGAAGACCTCCAGGTCGATGCCGACCTTGGTGCAGGCGGCGAGCGACTCGCACACCAGCGCCGCGGTGCCCAGGGCGAGGAAGTTGTTCACCAGCTTCACCTTGTGCCCGGCGCCGGGCGCGCCGACGTGGAAGATGTTCTCGCAGAACTTCTCCAGCACCGGGCGGATCTCGGCCAGCGTCTGCTCGTCGGCGCCGACCATGCAGTTCAACTTGCCCTCCTCGGCCTGCACGGGCGTCCTCGCGAGCGGCGCATCGACGAGGCGCACGCCCTTCTTCGCGAACTCCGCGCGCATGCGGTCGGTGGATTCGGGGATGCTGGTGGAGCAGTCGATCACGATCTGCCCCCCGCGCGACGCTTCCAGCAGGCCGCCGTAGACGTTGGCCTCCACCTGCGGCGTGCCGGTGACGCACAGGATCACGACGTCGGACTGCTGCGCGATTTCGGCTGGCGACTTCGCTTCTTTCGCGCCCAGCTTGAGCAGGTCGTCGAGGTTCTTGCGGTTGCGATGGGCGAGGAACGTGAGGGCGTGCCCCTTCTGGAGCAGGTTCTTCGCCATGCCGTGGCCCATCAGGCCGATGCCGATGAAACCGATTCTTTGCATAGGGTCCTCTGCTTGTGCCAGAGCCCGGCCAGCCGGGCGTAGTTGGCCGCCACTTCGTCCACGACCTGCGCGTCGCTGCAGGCATCGCGGAACCAGCGCCGCGCCGCGTCCATGAAGATCGAGCGGCCGACGGCGAAGCCCTTGCATACCGGGTGGCGCGCCGCGAGCGCGAAGCCGCGCTCGAGCTCGGCCTCGCTCGCCTCCATGCCGAGCAGCAGCACGCCGCGGCAATGCGGGTCGTGGCGCGCAATGCTGCCGGCGATCGCGCGCCACTCCTCGTCCGTCGCCGGGGGCGCGAGCTTCCACCAGTCCGGCTTCACGCCAGCGGCGTAGATCTCCGCGAGCGGCGGGTGCTTCGACACCAGCTCGAGGAGCAGCTCGTGGCCGGTGTCGACACAGGCCTCGTAGAGCTGCCGCAGCCTGGGCAGGTCCTGCGGTTCGAAGTGCACCAGGCACTTGACGACGTGCTGTACGGGCCAGGCGCGCAGCCGCACGCCGACATTGGCGCCGGCCTCGAACTCGAGCGGCCGGCTGCCGGGGATTTCCACGGGCCGCGCCACCCAGACGTCGCCGCCGCCGAGGGCGAACAACGCCTCCTCGCCGTAGCGGTCGTCGACGATCGCGCCAGCGCCCGGCACGCGCGCGTGCACCAGGCCCTCGGCCACCAGGCGCTTGAAGCGGCGGATCTTCTCCGGCGCCCCGAGGCCCTCGAGCTGCGTGCGGTGGTCGAAGGCGAGCGCCAGCACTTGCGGCCAGGGCCGGCGCCCGGTGGTGGCGCGGTGCACGTGCTCGAGCTCGCGCGATTCGCGCAGGCGGAAGGGCCAATCCTTGCGGGAAAGGAACAGCTCCAGTTCCTCCTGCGAGGGCATGCTGGGGGCACAGCCATGGCGGGACACGACCAGCGCGCCGCAGGCGTTGGCGCGGCGCGCGCATTCCTCGAGCGGCAGGTCGCGCAGCCAACCCGAGAGGAAGCCTGCGGCGAAACCGTCGCCTGCGCCGAGGACGTTGAAGACTTCGACGGGGAAGCCTTCCCCGCGCGACGCGGCTCCACCCGCGTGCACGGTGCAGCCCAGCGGGCCGCGCTTCACCACGAATACGGCCTGCGAAAGCTGCTGCAGGCGGCGCAGCGCCTCGTCGGTGTCCTCGCAACCGCCGGCGATGTGGAACTCCTCCTCGGTGCCGATCACCAGGTGCGCGAGCGGAATGACCTCCTGCAGCTTGCGTGTCACGTGCTGCGAAGCGACGAAGCGCTGCTCGCCCATGCCGGGGGAGGTAAGGCCCCAGAGCACCGGCCGGTAGTCGATGTCGAACACGAAACGTCTGGCCTGGCGAACTGCGCGCAAGCAAACGCCGGCGATCCCGGGCTGCGAGAAATGCGTGCCCGAGACGAGCAGCGCGCGTGCCGAGCCGATGAAGCCGGCGTCGAAATCCTCCGGCGCGATCGCCATGTCGGCGCAGTCGTGGCGGTAGAAGATGAGCGGGAAGGTGTCGCGGTCCCTGATGGCGAGGAACACGAGCGCGGTGAGGCGGTGCGGGTCGGTCTTCACGTGCGACACGTCCACGCCCTCGGCGGCGAGCGTCTCGCGCACGAAGCGGCCGTTGTGCTCGTCGCCGACGCGCGTGAGCATCGCCGCCTTGAGGCCGAGGCGGGAGGCGCCCACGGCGATGTTGGCCGGACAGCCGCCGAGGTACTTGGCGAAGCTCGACTGGTCTTCCAGGCGCGCGCCGATCTGCTCGCCGTACAGGTCCACCGCGGCGCGGCCCATGCAGACGAGGTCCAGGCGCGGCTCAGTCATCCAGGTGCTCCCCCACGGCCACCACCAAGGCCTGCGCGAGGCACATCGGCGCCACCAGCATGCGGAACGGGCGCGAAGTCTTCTCTTCGATCTGGAAGCACACCGTGGCAGCTCGCGCAAGCGGCGAGAGTGCGTTGTCAGTGATTGCCACCACCGGCACCTTGCGCTGCTTGCAGGCCTGCGCCACTTCGACCACCTCGGGCGTGTAATTCTTGAAGGACACCGCGAGCAGGGCGTCCTTCGGGCCGATGAGGCGCGCCGGCTCCTTCAGCATGCCGCCCACCGCGTCGAGCAGCGGCGCGCGCAGCTCGAGCTGCGTGAGCGCGTAGGACAGGTAGTACGCCACGGGAAAAGAACGCCGATGCCCCAGCACGTAGATGGACTGCGCGGCCGCCAGCACTTTCACCGCCGCCAGCAGGTCGGCGCCCGAGACGTGCTCGTGCAGGGCTTCGAGCGAGGCGATGCCGTCGCCGATGAACTCGTTCAGCACGGCGATCGGGCCGGACTTGGCGTGCGCCGCGCGGAACGCCTCGATGCGCTCGCGGTAGTTGCGCAGGCCCGGCGACTGCGTCGAGCGCTCGACCAGGCGCGTGCGGAACACGCGCTGCAGCTCGGAGAAGCCGTCGTAGCCGAGCGCCTGCGCGAAGCGCACCATGGCGGAGGGCTGCACGCCCGCGCCCTTGGCGAGGCGCGCCACGGTGTCGAGCGCCATTTCCTGCGGATTCTCGAGCGCCCAGGTGGCGATCGCCTGCAGCTGCGGCGACAGCCCGGGGTACAGGCGGGTGAGATCCCCCTTCAGGGACTCGAAGCTGCGCGCGCCCGGCATAATCTTCTGGACAGGCCTCGTTAGAACATTTATTCT
>DASTHP010000232.1:0-2222 GCA_035718125.1 Burkholderiales bacterium
TTTTTTTGCCTTGGCGAGGCCTTTCACGGTCTCGGTGGCGGCGGCGACGTTGGCTTCGGCGATTTCGGTCGCCTGCTTGGTCACCTTGGCGAAGTTGTCGTAGGCCGAGTTGGCCGCGGCGAGCATCGACTTGATGCCGGCAACCGCGACGTCGGAGCCGGCCGGCGCGTTCTTCACGGCCTTGTCCAGCAGGGCGGTGAAGTTCTCGTTCCATTCGGCGACGCGCTTCTCGGCAACTTTGGAGAGCTCGGCGTTGGTCTCGGTGGCGACTTCATACACGCTCTTCGAGTAGGCGATGGCCTTCTCGATCGCGGGCGTTGCCAGGGTGCTCTGCAGGTTCACGAACTCCTGCACGTCTTTCGCGCCGAACAGCGCGCGGGTGTTGCTCATGCTGTCTTCGAACGCGGCCTTGACGGCGTTGGCGTTGAGGGCGGCAAGCTTTTCGATCGCGGCGAACTGCATGGCGGCGACGGAGAGCATCGCGTCCACATTGGCTTTGCCGGCGGCTTGGATCTGCTCGGGGGTCACGTACATGGTCTGGCTCCTTGTCTAATGAAACGAATCCGGGTCTGGGTTGGCCGGTGCAATGGTGCACCGCAGCAAGACGTAGTTTAGGCTTTCCACCCTCAAAGTCAAATATATTTTGCGATGCAGCATAAGTCATTGATGCGGCGCGAAATCCGGCGGGGCGTGTCGCCCGACCTCGTTTCAAACACGCGCGGCGGGACCCTCGAAACACCAAGACGCAGCGTGCGCAGGCCTCCGACAATGGCGCCCCATGGCAAACGCCGCTCCTGCCGCTGACCCGCTGCAACGCCTGGCTTGGGTGTTTCCAAGCCTCTTCGTCGTGCTCTGGAGCACCGGCTTCATCGGGGCCAAGTTCGGGCTGCCGTATGCCGAACCCGCGACGTTCCTCGTGATCCGCTTCCTCGGCGTCCTCGCCGTGCTGCTGCCGCTGTGCTGGCTGGTGCGCGCCCCGTGGCCGGCCACGCGGGCGGAGTTCGTGCACATGGCGATCGCGGGCGCCCTGATCCAGGGGGGCTATCTCGGCGGCGTGTTCCTGTCGCTCTCCAAGGGCATGCCAGCGGGCGTTTCCTCGCTGATTACCGCGCTGCAGCCCATCCTTGCCGCGGTCTTGAGCGGCTGGCTCCTGGGCGAGCGCACGAACCGCCGCCAGTGGTTGGGCCTTGCCTTGGGCATCGCCGGCGTCGCGCTGGTGGTGCGCGAAAAGTGGATGCTCGAAGGCGTGGGCTTCCTGGCCACCGCGCTTTCGGTTCTCGCGCTCCTCAGCATCAGCTTCGGCGCGATTTGGCAGAAGCGCCATTGCGCGCGCGTCGACCTGCGCACCGGTGCCGCGATCCAGTTCGCGGCGGCTTTGCTGGTCCTGGCGCCGTACAGCCTGCTGTTCGAGACTCGCGAGGTCACCTGGAGTCCCGAGCTCCTGCTTGCCATGGTCTGGCTGGTCTTCGCGCTGTCGCTGGGCGCGGTGTTCCTGTTGTTCTGGCTGATCCGCCACGGCGCCGCCACCAAGGTTGCGAGCCTCATGTACCTCGTGCCGCCCTGCACCGCGCTCATCGCCTGGCCGCTCTTCGGCGAGACCTATACTGCATTCTCCGCTGCCGGCATGGCCCTCGCCATGCTCGGCGTGTGGCTGGTGAGCAAGGGATGACGCTCGAGTACAGGCCCGATGATCCGCAAGTCCTCGCCGACCCGTTTCCGCTCTATCGGCGGATGCAGGACGAGGACCCCTGCCACTGGAGCCCGCGTCTCAAGGCGTGGGTGCTCACGCGGTACGAGGACGTGCGCGGCGTGTGCCTCGACGGCGGCATGTCCTCGGACCGCCTGCGCCCGTACTTCGCGACGCTGCCGCCGGAGGAAGCACGCCGCATCGCGGAAATCATGAAATACCTTTCGCTGTGGATGGTGTTCCGCGACCCGCCGGAGCACACGCGGCTGCGCCGCCTGACGAGCAAGGTATTCCACGTCAAGTCCATGCACGCCATGCGACCCCGGATCGAGTTGCTGACGCGCTGGCTGATGGAGGCGATTGGCGAACGCACCGCGTTCGATTTCGTCGGCGACTTCGCCGGTCCGCTGCCGGCGCTCGTGATCATGGACATGCTGGGCGTGCCGCGCGGCGAGCTCGGGCGGGTGAAGCGGCTCTCGGACGACATGGCGCTGTTCATCGGCAGCTCGCGCATGGCGCAGGAGAAGTACGACAT
>DASTHP010000233.1:0-8607 GCA_035718125.1 Burkholderiales bacterium
CCATCAGCTCGTTGGCCTTCTTGGTCGCGGCGTACAGGCTGATCGGGTGGTCGACGTTGTCCGTTTCGGACCAGGGCAGCTTCGCGTTGGTCCCGTATACGCTCGAGCTGGATGCATAGACGAGGTGTCGCGGCGCATGCCGCCGGCAGGCCTCGAGCAGATTGGCAAAGCCCACCAGGTTGGACTGCACGTAGGAGCCCGGATTCTCCAGCGAATAGCGCACGCCTGGTTGCGCAGCGAGATTCAGCACGGCTTCCGGCCGTGCGCGCGCGAAGACCGCCTCGAGCGCCTGCCCGTCGGCGATGTCGAGCCGCTCGAAGGCGAAATTTCCCTTGCCTTCCAGCTGGCGCAGCCGGTCGCGCTTGAGCTCGACGGCGTAGTAGGGCGACAGGTTGTCGACGCCGAGCACTTCGTCGCCGCGCGCGGCGAGGCGCGCCGCGCAGTGCATGCCGACGAACCCGGCCGCGCCGGTGACGAGGACTCTCACAGTCTGGTCACGCTTGCTTCTTCGAGCGGCGCAGCTCGATCAGCTTGGCGTACTTCATGTAGCTGTTCATGCAGCCGATGCTGATGTGCACCAGGCCCGCCACGCCGTCCAGGAATCCCAGCCGCAGCACGTAGAACTTGAAGAAGCGCACCAGCGGCGAGGCGATGAGCGAGAAGGCGCCCGCGCGGCGCCCGCGCTCGTAGAGCTGCGCGGCGGCGAGCGTGGTGTAGCGGTTCTGCTTGTCGAGGTAGCGCGCCAGATCTTCGGCCGACTCGTGCAGCAGGTCGCCCGTCAGCGTGCCGGGCGTGACCGCGTAGAGCACCTTTTCGTGCACCGGGTCGTCGCTCCAGCGCGCGCTCTTGCGATCGAAGAGCCGCGGGCTCCAGTCCGGGTAGCCCTCGCCGTGCCGCAGCCAGCGGCCAAGGAAGCGGTTGCAGCGCGCCATGCGGTACACGGGCGCCACCGGCGCCGCGAGCGCGCGCTCGATGCTCTGGCGCAGCGCGGGCGAAACGCGCTCGTCGGCGTCCAGGCACAGCACCCAGTCGTGGCGCGCCTGCTCGACGGCGAACTGCTTCTGCAGGCCGAAGCCCTGCCATTCCTTGTGCACCACGCGCGCGCCGTGCCGCGCGGCGATGTCGCGCGTCGCATCGGTGCTGCCCGAATCCACCAGCACGACCTCGTCGGCGAACGCCGCGCTCTCGAGGCAGGCTTCGATCTGGCTGGCGGCATTCTTCGCGATGAGCACCACGGAGAGCGGCGCGCGCGACGGGGCGGTCAAGGGTTATCCCGTAGAATCGTTCCGCGCCATTCTAGCCGACGCATGCGCCGCCTTCTCTTCGTCAAGACCTCCTCGCTCGGCGACGTGGTGCACAACTGCCCGGCGGTGAGCGACGCGGCGCGCGCCTGGCCGGATGCCGCCATCGACTGGGTGGTGGAGGAGGCTTTTGCCGATGTCGCCGCCATGCACGCGCGGGTGACGCGCGTGATCCCCGTGGCGGTGCGCCGCTGGCGCGGAGCCTTGTGGAGCGCGCGCACCTGGCGCGAGATCGGCACGTTCCGCCGCGCGCTGCGCGAGGAGCGCTACGATCGCATCGTCGACACGCAGGGATTGCTGAAGAGCGCGTTGCTGGCGCGCGTGGCGCGCGGCGAGCGCCACGGCATGGATGCGGCGAGCGTGCGCGAGCCGCTCGCGGCGCGCTTCTACGACGTGCGCCACGCGGTCCACAAGGCACAGCACGCCGTCGAGCGCAATCGCCAGCTCGCCGCCGCAGCGCTCGGCACGCCGCTGGCCGGGCCGTGCGAGTACGGGCTGCATGCCGAGGGCGCGCCGCCGCTCGACCTCCCCGCTCCCTACGCGGCGCTGCTCACCATGACGAGCCGCGCCGACAAGCTTTGGCCCGAGGAACAGTGGATCGAGCTCGGGCGGCGCCTGTCGGCGCAGGGCGTGCGCGCGGTACTGCCCTGGGGTAGCGACGAGGAGAAGGCGCGCGCCGAGCGCATCGCTGCGAGCGTGACCGGCGCGCTGGTGCCGAGGCGCATGCGCGTGGCAGAGCTCGCGCGCGTACTGCGCGGCGCGATGGGCGTGGCCGGCGTGGATACGGGCCTCACGCATCTCGCCGCCGCCCTCGGCGTGCCGGCCGTCGGCGTCTATACGAGCACGCAGGCGCGCCTCACCGGCCTGCATGCCGGCGCGCGCGTGCGCAACCTCGAACGCACGGACGCGAGGGCGGTGCATGCGGCATTGGCAGACGCGGCGGCGGAGCGCCCGCCGCTCGCGGATCTCGCTTGATGTGGCGCATCCTGTACACGGCGTTCCTCTGGGCCGCGCTGCCCTACATCCTGGTGCGGCTGTGGTGGCGCGGGCGCCGCGAGCCGGGCTATCGCGAGGCGATCGCGGAGCGCTTTGGCGCAAGCACACTGGAGGTGAAGCCCAAGCTCCTCTGGGTGCACGCAGTATCGGTGGGCGAGGCGCGCGCCTGCGCGCCGCTCGTGCGCGCGCTGCAGCGGGAATACCCCGACCACGATGTCCTCGTCACCTGCCTCACCGCGGCGGGCCGCGAAACCATCAAGCAGGTGTTCGGCGAGTCCGTGCTTTGCGCCTGGCTGCCCTACGACTATCCGGGCGCGCTGCAGCGCTTCCTCGAGCATTACCGTCCGCGGCTTGGCGTGCTGGTGGAAACGGAGATCTGGCCCAATCTGGTGCACGCCTGCGCGCGACACGGCGTGCCGCTCATGCTCGCCAATGCGCGCCTGTCATCCAAGTCGGCGAAGGGCTACCAGCGTGCAACGGGGCTGTCGCGGCCGGCATTTGCCGGGCTTGCTGCGGTGTGCGCGCAGGGCGAGGCGGACGCAAGCCGCATCCGGCAACTGGGCGCCGGGGCGGTCACGGTCACCGGCAACCTGAAATTCGACATCGAGCCCGATGCCGCGAAGCGCCAGGAAGGCCAGGCGTTCCGCGCGACCTTGCCGCATCGCCATGTGCTGCTGCTGGCGAGCACGCGCGAGGGCGAGGAAGCGGCGCTGCTCGCCGCGTTGGGCCCGCAGGACGACGGCACGCTGATCGTGCTGGTGCCGCGCCATCCGCAGCGCTTCGACGAGGTCGCCGCGCTCGCGAAGCGCATGGGCTACGCGCTCGCGCGCAGAAGCCTGGGCGAGGGGCCGCGCCAGGGGCTGCGGCTGTACCTCGGGGACACGATGGGGGAAATGGCTTTCTACTACGCGCTCACCGACGTGGCGGTGATCGGCGGCAGCTTCGAGCCGCTCGGCGGGCAAAACCTGATCGAGGCCTGCGCCGCCGGGGTGCCGGTGATCGCCGGGCCGCACATGTTCAATTTCGCCGACGCGACCCGCCTCGCGGTCGAGGCGCAGGCCGCGCTGCAAGTGACGGATGCCGCCGCCGCGATCAAGGCCGCGGCAGCGCTGCTCGCGGATCCCGAGCGCCGCGCGCGCATGGGGATCGCGGGCAGGCGCCTGTGCGACCAGCACCGCGGCGCCGCCGAGCGGCACCTCGCGGTGTGCAGGGATCTGCTCAGGGCTCCAGTACGCGGTTGACTTCCTCGACGTCCTCGTCGCGCAAGCCGCCGCCCGCCGCCTTGAGACGCAGGGTGTTGGCGATGGTGTTGTAGCGCGCGGCGAGCAGGTCGCGCTCCGTCGAGAACACCTGCTGCTGCGCGTTAAGCACGTCGATGTTGATGCGCACGCCGACTTCGTAGCCGAGGCGGTTCGAATCGAGCGCGCTTTTCGAGGAGATCAGCGCCTGCTCGAACGCGCGCACCTGCGCGACCCCGGCAAGCACGGCCAGGTAGGACTGGCGCGCAGTGAGCGCGGCGCCGCGCCGCGCATTCTCCAGGTCCTGCTTGGAGCGCTCGTAGTTGGCGGCCGCCTCGCGCTCGCGCGAGCTGATGCCGCCGCCCTGGTACAGCGGCCAGGCCAGCTGCAGTCCGATGGTGCCGACGGAGGTATCGCTGCCGATGGTGGATATCTGCGACCCTGTCTGGAATCCCTGGCCATAGGTGGCGACCGCGTCCAGGGTGGGATAGTGAGCGGCACGGTTGCGGCGCGCTTCCTGCTCGGCGATCTCGGTGCTCAACTGCTGGACCAGCACGGGGTAGCTTTGCTTTTCCGCGAGGTCGACCCAGGCCTGCATGTTGTTGGGGTTGGGCGGCGAAAGCTTGATGTCCGAGCGCAAGGGCTTGAGCGTCTCGTACACCTTGCCGGTGATCTGCTGCAGCGCGCGCCGGCGCGCCTCGACGTCGTTCAGCGCCGAGATTTCCTGCGCCTGTGACAGGTCGTAGCGCGCCTGTGCCTCGTGCGTGTCGGTGATGGTCGCGGTGCCGACCTCGAAATTGCGCTTGGCCTGCGCCAGCTGCTCGGCAATCGCCACCTTCTGCCCGCGCACCAGGCGCAGCGAGTCCTGCGCCCCGAGCATCTCGAAATAGGCCACGGCGACGCGCACGATCAGGTCCTGGGTGGCCTGGCCGAAGACCGACTCGGACTGCTTCGCCTGCAACTCGCCCTGGTTGTACTGGGCGAGGTTCTGCGGCCGGTACAGCGGTTGCGTCAACGTGAACGTGTAGCCGTCGGTGCGGTAGTCGCGCTGTCCCGCGGGTTGCGTCGTCGGGCCCTTGAACTCCGAGTCGAGATAGGTCTGCACGACGCTGGCGCTGAGGTTGAGGGTGGGCAGCACCAGCGCGCGTCCCTGCGGCAGCTTCTCCAGCCCGGCCTGCAGCGCGTAGCGCGCCGCCGCGTACTGCGCGTCGTAAGCGCGCGCGTCCTGGTACACCTGTGTCAGGTTCTGCGACATGGCCGCGAGCGGCACGGCGCTCAGGGCCAGGGCAAGTGCGAGTCTCGGGTTCATGTCGTCATGGTAATGGTTAATAGACCGGCATTGCCGGATCGACGCTGCGCGCCCAGGCATCGACGCCGCCGGCGAGGTTGTAGACCCGCGTGTGGCCGCGGGATTGCAGGAACAAGGCCACCCGCAGGCTGCGCGCACCATGGTGGCAGATGACCACGATCTCGCGCGCGCCCTCCAGCTCCGCGAGGCGCGCCGGCACTTCGCGCACCGGCATCAGCAGCGATTGCGGGATGCGGCAGGTCTGGAACTCCCAGGGCTCGCGCACGTCGAGCAGCACCGGGTCCTCGCGCGAGGGGTCCGCGAGCCAGCTGGCGAGCTCCGCGACCGAAAGGTTCTGCACGCTAGAAGCGGAAGCGCGGGGGCTGCTCCGCGTTGACCAGCGGCGCGAGCAGGGTATCGAAGAGCTCCGCGCTGCGGAAGGCGCCGGGCGCGCTGCAGGTCACCAGGCGCGCCACCATCACCGGCGCTTCGCCGACGACGGCGAACAGCCGCCCGCCCGGCGCGAGCTGGTCGAGCAGCGCCCTGGGCAGTACCGGCGTGGAGCCGGTGAGCACGATGACGTCATAGGGCGCACGCGTGGGCCAGCCGCGCGCCGCGTCGCCCACCTCCAACGTCACGTTGTCGGCGCCGTGGCGCTCGAGGTTGCCGCGGCCGAGCCCGGCGAGTGCGGAGCGAATCTCCACCGAATGCACGTGCGCCGCGCGATGCGCGAGCAATGCCGTGAGGTAGCCGCTGCCGGTGCCGACCTCGAGCACCCGCTCGTGCTTGCGCGGCGCGAGCTCCTGCACGATGCGCGCCTCGATCTTCGGCGCCATCATCCTCTCGCCCTCGCCGATCGGGATCTCCATGTCGGCGAAGGCGAGCGTGCGGTAGGCGGCGGGCACGAAGTCCTCGCGCGGCACCGCGTAGAGCAGGTCCAGCACGGCCTGGTCCAGCACCTCCCAGGGGCGGATCTGCTGCTCCACCATGTTGGCGCGTGCCTGATCGAAGTTCATGGGGCTTTCGGGATGCTCGGCGAAGGGGCGGCTAGTTTACCAAAGCGCTTCGCCCAGGCCGCGAGATCGTCGAGGTAGGTGTAGATGACGGGCACCACGATGAGTGTCAGCAGGCTCGAGGTGATCACCCCGCCGATCACCGCCTGGCCCATCGGCGCGCGCTGCTCGCCGCCTTCGCCCAGGCCCGAGGCGAGCGGCAGCATGCCGAAGATCATGGCGAGCGTGGTCATCAGGATCGGCCGCAGGCGCACCGCGCCCGCGCGCACCACCGCGGCGGCGCGCTCCAGGCCCTCGCGGCGCGCCTGGTTGACGAAATCGATGAGCAGGATGGCGTTCTTGGTCACCAACCCCATCAGCATGATGAAGCCGATCACCGAGAAGATGTTGAGCGTCGAGCGCGCCGCGAGCAGCGCCAGCACCACGCCGATGAGCGACAGCGGCAGCGAGGTCATGATCGCCACCGGCTGCAGGAAGCTCGCGAACTGGCTGGCGAGGATCAGGTAGATGAAGACCACCGCCAGCGCCAGCGCCTGCGAGGCGTAGAACAGCGTCTCGGCGATGTCCTTGCTCGAGCCGCCCATGCTGAAGCGGTAGCCCGGCGGCAGCGGGATGGCGGCGAGCCGGCGCTTGAGCTCGTCGGCGGCGTCGCCGGCGGGGCGGTCGAAGACGTTGGCGGTGACCAGCACCTCGCGCAGCTGTTCCTTGCGGTTGATCTGCTGCGCGCCGGCGCCCTCCTCGACGGCGACGATCTCGCGCAGCGCGACCATGCGCGGCCCGCCCCCGGGATCGCTCTGGCTCGAGGCGAGCGGCACGCGCCCGAGATCCGCGGCGCGCGAGCGGTCGGTGCGCGCCAGGCGCACCTGCACGTCGTAGTACTGGTCGTCGGGCGCGCGCCAGTTGCCCACCGCCTGCCCGGCGAGCAGCGGCCGCAGCGTCGCGGCGAGCTGCGCCACGCCGATGCCCAGGTCGCTCGCCAGCTCGCGCTTGAGCACCACCGAGAACTGCGGCTTGGCGGCCTCGTCGCTCGACTCGACGTCCACTGCGCCGCGCACCGCGCGCATCGCCGCCGTCACCTGCTGGGCGATGCTGGCGAGCACCGCGCGGTCCTGCCCGAGGATCGATACCTGCAGCGGCTTGCCGCTGGAGACCGACTTGTAGGCGCCGATCTGCGTGAGCTCGACGCCGGCGATGCGCGCCAGGCGCTCGCGCATCGGCCGCGTGAGCTCGTTCTGCGAGCGCTGGCGCTCCTTGCGCGGCACCAGCTGCACGAAGACGTTGACGCGGTGCTTGCCGAGCACGGTGCCGGTGTTGACCGTGGCATAGGTGTACTTCACCTCGGGAAATTCGCGCAGCGCGGCCTCCGCCTGCTCGGCCTTGGACTGCGTGAGCGCGAGCGAGGAACCCACCGGCGTCTTGAACTGCACCTGCAGCTCCGAGAGGTCGGGCTCGGGCACGAACTCGGAGCCGAGGAACTGCATGAGCGGGAAGGCGGCGAGGAAGCTCGCGGCGGCGATCGCCAGCACCGTCTTGCGGTGGGCGAGGCTCCAGCCGAGCAGCCGCTCGTAGCCGGCCGAGAGGCGCTGCATCAGCCGGTGGAACCAGGAGAGCAGCCGGCCCAGCGGCCCCTTGCCGAACTGGCCTTCGGCCTCGGGATCGCGCCAGATCGAGGACAGCATCGGGTCGAGCGTGAAGGACACGAACATCGAGATCAGCACCGCGGCGACGACGGTGAGGCCGAACTGGTGGAAGAAGCGCCCGATGATGCCGCCCATGAAGCCCACCGGCAGGAACACCGCGACGATCGAAAAGGTGGTGGCGAGCACCGCGAGGCCGATCTCCTGCGTGGCCTCGAGCGCGGCGGTATGGTGGTCCTTGCCCATGGCGACGTGGCGCACGATGTTCTCGCGCACCACGATGGCGTCGTCGATCAGCAGGCCCACCGACAGCGACAGCGCCATCAGCGTGAGCACGTTGAGCGTGAAGCCGAGCGCGTACATGAACAGGAAACTGCCGATCAGCGCGATCGGCAGCGTGAGGCCGGTGATCACCGTGCTGCGCCAGGAGGCGAGGAACAGGAACACGATGGCGATGGTGAGCAGCGCCCCTTCGATCAGCGTGGCGCGCACGTCCTTCACCGAGTTGCGGATGCCGACCGAGGCGTCGCGCACGATGTCGAGCTTCACGTCCGCGGGCAGCAGCGCCTGCATCTCGCGCACCGCGCCGCGCACGCCGTCCACCACCGCGATGGTGTTCTCGCCCTGCGCCTTCACCACGTCGATGGACAGCGCGCGCTGGCCGTTGATCAGCGCGAGGCTTTCCTCTTCCTGCTGGCCGTCCTCGATCTCGGCGACCTGGCCGAGCGTCACCGGCTTGCCGCCGCGGCGCGCCACGATCAGGTTCCTGAAGTCCTGCGGCGCGTTCAGGCGCGCCTTGATCTGCACGATGCGCTCCTGGCTCGCGCTGGTGATCGAGCCCGCCGGCAGCTCCTGGTTCTCGGTGCGCAGCGCCTGGATCACCTGGTCGGCGCCCACTTTCTGCGCCTCCAGCGCCTCGAGGTTGAGGTACACCTTGATCTCGCGCTTCACGCCGCCGACCAGCGTCGCCTGGCCGACGCCGGCGATGTTCTCCAGGCGCTTCTTCACCACCTGGTCGGCGAGCGTGGTGAGCTCGCGCAGACCCTGCGCGGCGGAGACCACCGCGACCGAGACGATCGGGAAATCGTCCGGGTTGAAGCGGCTCACCTTGGGCTCCTTGATCTCGTCGCGGAA
>DASTHP010000234.1:0-13765 GCA_035718125.1 Burkholderiales bacterium
CTGGGAGAACGTGCTCCTCGACATCGACGCGCGCGGCAATCCCGACGTGCTGTGCGACGCGCGCGAGCTGACCAAGCTGGCGGGCGCCACTTACGATGCGGTGTACTGCTCGCACAACCTCGAGCACTATTACCGGCACGATGTGCCGAAGGTGCTGGCCGGGTTCCGGCACGTGCTGAAGGACGAGGGCTTCGCGCACATCCGGGTGCCGGACATGGGCGAGGTGATGAAGCAGGTCGTGCAGAAGTCCATGGACATCGACGACGTGCTCTACCAGTCGCCGGCGGGCCCGATCACGGTGCGCGACGTGTTCTACGGCTACGGCGCGGAAATCGAGCGCAGCGGCAACGACTTCTTCGCCCACAAGACCGGCTTCACGCAGAAGTCCCTCGTCCGGATGCTCGGCAGCTGCGGCTTTCCTTTCGTCTACAGCATGACGGGCAACCTCGAAGTCATGGCCATCGCCTTCAAGCAGAAGCCCGATGACTACGCGCGCTCGCTGTTCGGGCTGCCCGCGCCGGAAGCGGCGGCCGCAGGTTAGCGAAACAGCTCCTGGTCGGCGTAGGACGCGGCCGACTCGATCGGCTCGAGGTGGGTAAGCACCGCGGTACCGGGCAGGGCCGCGCGGATCCTTTCTTCGATTTCCTCTGCCACGGCGTGCCCGTCGCGCACGCTCATGTCGCCGGGCACGAGCAGGTGCAGCTCGACCAGGCGGCGGCGGCCGGCACGCCGGGTGCGCAGCGCGTGGTAATCCAGGCCCCGCGCCTTGTAGGGATCCAGGATGGCGCGGATCGCCGCGAGCTCGCTTTCGGGCAGCGCGCGATCCATCAGCCCGAGCAGCGAGCGCCGCATGACGCCCACGCCCGTCCAGACAATGTAGGCCGCCACCGCGATGGCGATCAGGGGATCGAGGATCAGCCAGCCGGTCAGCGCGATTGCGCCGACCCCGGCCACGATGCCGAGGGAGGTCCAGACATCTGTGAGCAGGTGCTGCGCATCCGCCTCGAGCACGATCGAGTGGTGCGTCTTCGAGGCGCGCAGCAACGCGAGGGCGACGCCCAGGTTGATGGCGGTCGCGGCAAGCGAGATCACGAGGCCGTAGCCGTAGGCCTCGATCGGCTGCGGCGCGAGCACCCGGGGGGCGGCGGTGCCGACGATGGCGGTCGCCGCGGCGACGATCAGCCCGCCCTCGACCACGGCCGAGAAATACTCCGCCTTGCTATAGCCGAAGGGGTGCTTGTCGTCCGGCGGCACGGCTGCCAACCGGAGCATCCAGAGCGCCAGCAGGGCCGCGCCGAGATTGACGAAGGACTCGAGCGCGTCGGACAGCAGGCCCACCGAGCCGGTGATCCAGGCGGCCAACCCCTTGAGCGCCATGGTGGCGAGCGCGGCGGCGATCGACAGCCAGGCGAAGGGGGTGAGGGAGCCCATGGAACAAGGGTAGCAGCCGATTTGCTTCTCGCCCGGGATGGTTCTAGCATGAGAGCCTGCGGTTCCTGAAAGAGGGCAGTGCCATGACAAACAAGGCCTTAGCAGTGACTCTTACAGCGCTACTCGCGATTGGGGCGGTCGGCCAGGCGCTCGGGCAGGCCACGACCGCGAAGCCGGCGGGCATGGTCGTCCAGTCGGGCGAGCCCAAGGCGACCAAGACCGCCACGTCCACCGGCAAGAAGATGCCCGCCAGGATGAACGAGGACGCCCGTCACTGCCTCGAGCTCGGCAGTACCGTCGAAATCGTCAAGTGCGCGGAGCCCTACCGCTACTAGCCTGACGCGGCAGCATGGAAACACTGCCGCTGCCGCTCATCGGCTGGCTCTACACCTTCGTCAGTTCGGCGGCGCTGCTGCTGGGCGCCTACATCGTTGCGGGCCTGCACCTGCAGGGCGAGACCACGCGGCGCCAGCTGCTGGCGCGCGTGGTGGAGGATGCCGTCCTGTTCGGCATCTGGATCCTCGGCCTTGCCGGGGGGGTCGGCGTGCTGCTGCTCAAGCCCTGGAGCCGGCCGCTGCTGGAATTCTTCTGCTGGGTGCTGACGGCACTGACGCTGTTCTCCGCCTACACCCGGCTGCGCGTGCCGGCGGGCGCGCGGCGCGGGACGCTCACCCTGAGCATCGCCCTTTTCGTGCTGCCCGTCGTCGCGGTGTGCGGCGCGACCATCTACACGCTGCGCGGCGAGGAGGCCATGCGCGTGCTCGGAGCCCAGGGGCGCTAGCGTCCCGCGTTCGGTTCGCGCGGGGCATAGGCCGCGGGCACCCCGGACGCTATGATTCGCGCATGGCTGAACTGATCGTCCGCAGGGACGGGGCGGTGGCGACCGTCCTGTTTTCCAACCCTGCGAAGATGAACGCGATGACCTTTGACATGTGGGGCGCCGTGCCCGGGGCCCTCGCCGAGCTGGACGCAGACGCGTCCGTGCGGGCGATCGTCGTGGCCGGCGACGGCGAGAGGGCCTTCATTTCCGGCGCGGATATCACGCAGTTCGAGAAGTTGCGCGGCACCGCCGAGGCGCAGGCCGAATACAACAAGGCTGTGGAGAAGGCCTATCTCGCGCCGATGCAGTGCTCCAAGCCGGTCATCGCGCGCATTCGCGGCATCTGCATTGGCGGCGGCCTCGGCTTTGCCGCCGCGTGCGACCTGCGCATCTGCGCCGAGGACGCGGTGTTTCGCATGCCGGCGGCGCGACTCGGCCTGGGCTACAGCCCGACGGGCGTGCGGCGCTTCATGAACGTCATCGGAGCGGCCAATACGTCCGACATCTTCTTCACCGCCCGCAAATTCGACGCGCAGGAGGCGCTGCGCATGGGATTCGTGAGCCGCGTGGTGCCCGTCGCGGACCTGGAGCGGGCCGTGGCGGAAACCTGCGAGATGATCGCCGAGAACGCGCCGCTGACCGTCGCGGCCGCCAAGTTCGCCGTGCAGCAGGCGCTGAAGGATCCCGCGGAGCGCGACATGGCGAAGGCGGCGGGGATGGTGCAGGCCTGTTTCGCGAGCGCCGACCACAAGGAAGGCCGCAAGGCGTTCATGGAAAAGCGCAAACCGTTATTCACCGGGAGATAGACGATGAGGTGGCTGGCATTGCTCGCAGCGCTCGCGTGCTCCGCGGGCGTACTCGCGCAGGGCTATCCCAACAAGCCGATCCGGCTGGTGGTCGGCTACCCGCCGGGCGGCTCGGGCGATTTCACCACCCGCCTGATCGCGGACGAGCTGTCCAGGGAACTGGGGGCCACCGTGATCGTCGAGAACAGGGCCGGCGCCGGGGGCTCGATCGCCTCCGAGTTCGTCGCCAGAGCGGCGCCCGATGGCTACACGCTGCTCAATCAGGGCAATCACGCGATCGCGAAGAACCTCTACAAGAACCTGGGCTACGACCAGAAGGATTTCAGCCCGATCTGCCGCGTCGCCATCGGCACCACCATCCTGGTGGTCAACAACGACACGCCGTTCAGGAACCTGCAGGATCTCGTCGGCTACGCCAAGGCCAATCCCGGCAAGCTGTTCAATGCCGCGGCGGGTTTCGGCTCCGCACCCCATCTCGCGGCCGCGGCGTTCGAAGCGGCCGCGGGCATCAAGTTCACCACCATCCAGTTCAAGGGCGGCGGACCCGCCTCGCAGTCCATCATCGCGGGCGACACGCAGGTGATGTTCGCCACGTCGCCGACGGTGACCGGCTTCATCAGGGCAGGCCGCATGCGGCCGCTGGTGGTGAGCATGCGCAAGGGATCGCCCTCCATTCCGGGCATTCCCGGGTCGGAAGAAGCGGGCGTGCCGTTCGAGTCGACGTTCTGGTTCGGGCTGTACGCGCCCGCCGGCACGCCGATGGAGATCGTGCGCCGCCTGCACGCTGCGGCCGCCAAGGGCCTTGCCAAGCCGGATATCCGCGAGCGCATCGCGCAGCAGGGCATGGACGCCTCACCCTCGGCCTCGCCGGAAGCCTTTGCCGCGGAGATCGCGGCCGAGGTGCCCTCCATCGAGGCGGCGATCCGCGCGTCGGGCGCGAAGGTGGACTAGCGCCGCAGCGCCCGCCTGCTCCTACGGGGGGTGCGGGGGGCGCAAGTGGCGTCGCAGCGCCCCCTGCTCTTAATGGCGCTCGGAGCGCGCGATTTCCAGCAGCGCCTCGATTTCCTTGTGGTGCACCCGCCGGTTGCGGCGGTACCACACCAGCACCAGCGTCATGGTTCCCGCGACGAACAGGCCGTAGAGCGTGATCACCGCGTAGATCGACAGCCCCGAGGCGAGCAGCGCCGAATAGGCCGCGATCATCACCAGGATCGACAGGTTCTCGTTGAAGTTCTGCACGGCGATCGAGCGGCCCGCGCCCATCAGGTTGTGGCCGCGGTGCTGCAGGAGCGCGTTCATCGGCACGACGAAAAAGCCCGCCAGCCCGCCGATCACGATCATCAGCGGGATGGCGACGCCCACGTCGCGCACGAACACCATGGAGATCACGAACACGCCCATGCCGATGCCCAGCGGGATCACGTTGACCGCGCGGTCCAGGGTGATGCGCGCGGAGGCGATCACGGCGCCCAGCGCAATGCCCATCGCCACCACGCCCTGCAGGATCGACGCCTTGGACAGGTTGTAGTCGAGCGCGGCGCGCGCCCATTCGATGACGATGAACTGCAGCGTGGCGCCCGCACCCCAGAACAGCGTGGTCACGGCGAGAGAGATCTGTCCCAGCTTGTCGGTCCACAGGCGCTTGCAGCACTGCGTGAAGTCGCGCAGCGTGTCCAAGGGGTTCGCGGGCAGGGGTTTGAGCGTCACGCCGGTGTTCGGCACGTACAGGTTGAACAGCGCCGCCAGCGCATACACGAAGACGATGATGGCGATGGCGGCCTCCGCCGGCGTGTCGATGCTGGTATCGAATTGCGGCAAGTCGAACTGCAGCAGCGTGCCGGACACCTTGGCGCTGATCAGCACGCCGCCCAGCACCGTGCCGAGGATGATCGAGCCGACGGTGAGGCCCTCGATCCAGCCATTGGCGATCACCAGCTTCGTCGGCGGCAGGTACTCGGTGAGGATCCCGTACTTGGCGGGAGAGTAGGCCGCCGCGCCCAGGCCCACCAGCGCATAGGCCGCGAGCGGATTGACGCCGAACAGCAGTAGCAGGCAGCCGGCGATCTTGATGGTGTTCGAGACGAACATCACCTGGCCTTTGGGCAGCCGGTCGGCGAAAGCGCCGACCCAGGGCGCGAGCAGCACGTAGGAGACGACGAAGAAGAACTTCAGGTACGGCGTGAGCCAGCTGGGCGAGTCGCTCTGGATGAGCAGCGCGATGGCCGCGACGAGCAGCGCGTTGTCGGCGAGCGACGAGAAGAACTGCGCCGCCATGATGATGTAGAAGCCGAGGTTCATCGCGGCGGACTTATAGCATGGTTGGGGACCGGCTCCTGCGCGCCGTCCTGTCAAAGTCAGGCGGGGTCCGGGCTACGCTATCCTAGCGGCATGCCGCGCCCGATTCGCGCCGTCATCAAGGCGAGCGCCCTGCGCCACAACCTGCAGCTTGCCCGCGAGACGGCCGGGGAGGCGAAGATCTGGGCGGTGCTGAAGGCGAACGCCTATGGCCATGGCCTGGAGCGCGCGGCGCGCGCGCTCGCGGAGGCCGACGGCTTCGCGCTGCTCGACTTCCAGGAAGCGGCGAGGCTGCGACTGGCCGGCGTCACCAAGCCGATCCTGATGCTCGAGGGCTTCTTCAAGCCGCTCGACGTGAACCTGCTGTTCAAGTACGACCTCACGCCGGTGATCCACAACGCCGACCAGGTCGAGCTGATCCAGCACATGGACCTGCCGTACCCGCTGGACCTGTACCTCAAGGTCAACAGCGGCATGAACCGCCTGGGCTTCGGCGTGGACACGCTGCGCCCGGCCTACAACACGCTGCGCATGCACCGCGGCGTCGGCACGATCACGCTGATGACGCACTTTGCCGACGCCGACGGTCCGAGCGGCGTGCACGACCAGCTGCGCTGGTTCAACGAGCTGGTGCAGCCGTTCGAGGCGCCGCGCTCGGTGGCCAATTCGGCGGCGTTGCTGCGCTTCAAGGAGACGCGCGAAGGCTGGGCGCGTCCGGGCCTCATGCTCTACGGCTGCTCGCCGTTCGCCGACTGGAGCGCCGCGGAGATCGGCCTGAAGCCGGCCATGACGCTGAAGTCCGAGCTGATCGCGATACAGAACCTGGCGCTGGGCGAGAGAGTCGGCTACGGCTTCGCCTACGAGGCCAAGCACGACATGACGATCGGCATCGTCGCCTGCGGCTATGCCGACGGCTATCCGCGCCACGCGCCCAGCGGCACGCCGGTCCTGGTGGGCGGACGGCGCACGTCCACGGTCGGACGCGTCTCGATGGACATGATCTGCGTGGACATCAGCGACTTGGAAGAGGCCTATATCGGCACGCCGGTGACGCTGTGGGGCGAAGGGCTGCCCGCGGATGAGGTGGCGGCGGCGGCGGGCACCGTCAGCTACGAGCTGTTGTGCGCGCTCGCGCCGCGGGTCCCCGTGACGGAGGAAGAATAGTGGCGAAGGCGAAGTCGGTTTTCGTCTGCACGCAATGCGGCGCGACGGCGCTCAAGTGGATGGGCATGTGCCCGTCCTGCGGCGAGGCGGGGACGCTTTCCGAGCAGGCGGCGGAGCGCGGCGCGCGCGCCGCCGGCCCCGCAGCAAGCCCGGTGGCGCTCTCGCGCGTGGAGGCGCGCGAGACGGAGCGGCTCTCCAGCGGCCTGCCCGAGCTCGACCGCGTGCTGGGCGGCGGGCTGGTCGTGGGGCAGGTCGCGCTGATCGGCGGCGACCCGGGCATCGGCAAATCGACGCTGCTGCTGCAATCGCTCGCGGCGCTGGGCGGGACGCACAAGGTGGTGTATGTCTCCGGCGAGGAGTCCGCCGAGCAGGTGGCGCTGCGCGCGCGGCGCCTGGGGCTGGATGCGGCCGCCGTCGGCCTGCTCGCCGAGATCCAGCTCGAACGCGTGCTGGGCGCGCTGGAAGCCGCGCGGCCCGAGGTGGCGGTGGTGGACTCGATCCAGACGCTGTGGTCGGAGGCGCTCGAGTCCGCGCCGGGATCGGTGGCGCAGGTGCGCGAGTGCGCCGCGCAGCTCACGCGTTTCGCCAAGCGCTCGGGAACGGCGCTGTTCATCATCGGCCATGTCACCAAGGAAGGCGCCATCGCCGGCCCGCGCGTGCTCGAGCACATCGTGGACACCGTGCTGTACTTCGAGGGCGACCCGAACTCCGCCTTTCGCCTGGTGCGTGCGATCAAGAACCGCTTCGGCGCGGTCAACGAGCTCGGCGTGTTCGCGATGACCGACAAGGGGCTGCGTGCGGTGAGCAATCCGTCGGCCCTCTTCCTGCAGCGGCACGAGAAGGACGTGGCGGGCTCATGCGTGCTCGCCACGCTGGAGGGCACGCGGCCGCTGCTGGTGGAGATCCAGGCGCTGGTCGACGCGGCGCACGCGCCCAATCCACGGCGCCTCTCGGTGGGGCTGGAGCAGAACCGGCTGGCGATGCTGCTCGCGGTGCTGCACCGCCATGCGGGCATCGCCACCATGGACCAGGACGTGTTCGTCAACGCGGTGGGCGGCGTGCGCATCGGCGAGCCGGCGGCGGATCTCGCGGTGGCGCTCGCCATCGTCTCCTCGCTCACCGACCGGCCGATCCCGGGCAAGGTGGTCGCCTTCGGCGAGATCGGGCTCGCCGGCGAAGTGCGGCCAGCGCCACGCGGCCAGGACCGGCTGAAAGAGGCCGCCAAGCTCGGCTTCGAGAAGGCGATCGTGCCGAAAGCGAACGCACCCAAGGGGCGCATCGCCGATCTCGAGGTGATGGCCGTCGACCGGGTGGACCAGGCTGTGCAACTGCTGCGCAATCTGTGAAGGTTGCGGCGGTCACCGGCGGTGCGCAGGGGATCGGGCGCGCGGTGGCGCTGCGCTTCGCGCGCGCCGGCTACGCGGTGTCGATCGCGGATCCCGACGAGGAGGCGGGCCGCGAGGCGGCCGGCATGATCGAGAAGGCGGGCGCGCAGAGCCTGTTCGTGCAGACCGATGTGGCAGACGCCACCGAGGTCGCCCGCTGGGTCGATGAGACCGTGCGACGGGCGGGCTGTCCGGATGTGCTCGTCAACAACGCCGGCATCGGGCGGCGCGCGCCCTTTCTCGAGCTGCGCACGGAGGACTTCGACCGCGTCATCGCAGTCAACCTGCGCGGCACGTTCGTTTGCTCGCAAGCCGTGGCGCGCCGCATGGTGGAGCGCGGCAAGGGCGGGGCGATCGTCAATATCGCCTCGACGCGCGCCTTCATGTCCGAGCCGGGCACGGAGGCCTACACCGCATCGAAGGGCGGTATCGTCGCCCTCACGCACGGCATGGCGATGAGCCTCGGGCCGCAGGGGATCCGCGTGAACTGCATCAGCCCGGGGTGGATCGAGACGCGCGACTGGCAGTACACGCCGCGCGCGACCACGCCCTTGCAGACGGAGCGCGACCGGCTGCAGCACCCCGTCGGCCGCGTCGGCAAGCCGGAGGACATCGCCGACGCCTGCCTCTACCTCGCGGAGCAGGCCGGCTTCATGACCGGCCAGAACCTGATCCTCGACGGCGGCATGACCGTCAAGATGATCTATGAGGAGTGAACGTCAGTCCGCCAACGCCCGCTCGGCCGCACGCACACCGCTGCGCGCCGCAGCCTCCAGCGTAGGCGGGTACTCCGGATCCATGTAATCGCCCGCGAGAAAGACCCCGGGCAGCGCCGTGTCGACGGCCGGGCGCGGCAGGCTCGCACGCGCGGCGATGGTGGCGCGCTTTTCGGCGATGACGCGCGTCCATTGCGGGGCGGAAAGGCCCGGCAGCGCCGCGGCGATCTCGCCGTGACAGGCTGTGGCGAGCTCCTCCTGTGACATCTGCTGATGGTCGCCCTGCGCGCTGATCACCGCGGCGAGCAGGCCTTTCTCGCCGGTGAGCCGGCCGCGATCGAAGACCCACTGCACCAGCCCCTGCGCGAGCCCGAGCATGGGAAAGGGCAGGCGGATGCGCGCCTCGTACTGCAGGTAGCAGGTGTAGATCGGCTGGTACTCGAAATCGACTGCGAGTTCCGGCGCGATTGCCTTCATCTGGTGCGGACCCACCGCGAGGATCACGCGATCGAACTGCGCGCGCAGGGCGCCCAGGTCGCGCACCGGCGTCTCGCAGCGCACTTCGGCTCCATGCGCGCGCAGCCAACCGGTGGCGGGCTCCGGAAAGAGCCTGGACAGGTCCACGCACGGAAGGATCAGGTCGCTCGCCTCCGCTTCGCCGCCCAGTGTGTCGCGCAGTACCGCGAGAAACACCCTCGCTGAAGCACGCCCCGGCGGCGTATTGAGCGCCGATACGCATAGCGGCCGCCAAAGGTAGTGGCCGATGCGCCCGTCCTGCGCATGCTCTTCGAGCAGCTCGCTCACGGTGCAGTCCTGCTCGAGGCGGAAATCCTGCCGGCGCAGGGCGCGCATGAAGCGCACGGCGTCGAGCCGTTCGCGCCAGGGCAGGCCACGCGTCGCCAGCAGCCCTGCGAGCAGCCCCAGCGGCGCCGGCAGGTAGAAGGCGCGGAATTTGAAGCCGTCGGCATAGTGCAGCTCGAGCGGCACGCGCATGACCGCATGGGCGGGCACGCCAACCGCGTGCATGAGCGAGAACAGCGTCGTGTAGGCACCCACCAGGATGTGCTGGCCGTTGTCGAGCGTGTGCCCCTGGGTAGTGACGCGGCGCGCACGGCCGCCCGGCACCGGGCCGGACTCGAAAACCGTCACCGGCGCGCCGCGCTGCGCGAGCGCGACCGCGGCCGCCATGCCGGCGTAGCCGGCGCCCACGACAGCCACGCGCGGCCGCGCCGCCGCTGCGCCTACGCGCTGATCCATGTCTTCCAGGCGATCCAGAGCTTGCGCAGCGGCGTCAGCGACGTTCGCTGCGTCAGCACCTGGAAGCCGTCACGCTCGATCTCGGCGAGCAGCGCCGAGTAGATGGCCGCCATGATGAGGCCGGGGCGCTGCGCGCGCCGGTCTGCGGCCGGCAACGCCGCCATCGCTTCGCGGTAGTAGGCGCGAGCCCGCGCCGCCTGGAATGCCATCAGCGCAGCGAAGCCTGCGCTGTAGCGCGCCTGCAGCAGGTCCGCCGCGGTGATGTTGAATCGCTGCAAATCCGCCGCCGGCAGGTAGATGCGGTTCTTGCGCGCGTCCTCGCCCACGTCGCGGATGATGTTGGTGAGCTGGAACGCGGTGCCGAGGTTCTTCGCGTACTCCAGCGTGCGCGCATCGGAGTAGCCGAAGATCCCGGCCGCCAGCAGGCCCACCGCGCCCGCGACGTGGTAGCAGTAGCGCTCCAGCGCGGCGAAGTCGAGATAGCGCGTCTGCCGCAGGTCCATTTCCATGCCGTCGATGATCTCGTGCAGCAACTGCGCACGGATGCCGTAAGGCGCGAGCGCGGGCTGCAGCGCGCGGGTCACGGGATGCTGCGGATTCCCCGCGAAGAGCCGCTCCACTTCCTGGCGCCACCAGGCGAGCCTGGTGGCCGCGAGCTGCGGGTCGACCGCCTCGTCGACCACGTCGTCGACCTCCCGGCAGAACGCATACAGCGCCGTGATCGCGCGCCGGCGCGCCTGCGGCAGGAACAGGAACGAGTAGTAGAAGCTCGACCCGCTCCCCGCGGCCTTCTGCTGGCAATACTCGTCGGGCGTCATTTGGGGTCAGAGCCCGATTTTTCCTGGTTGGGCTCTGACCCCGATTTTGCCCCGTCGAAGCCTGCCCCTACCTTCCACAGCGCTTTCCAGAGAAGCACCGGCCAATCGTGCCACTGCAGCACCGGCCTCCGGCGAAACACGTCGTAGCCCACCGCCTCGATCTTCTCGAGGATGCGCAACCCGCCCTGCACGGTGGCGCGGATCTCGAGGCCGATGCGCCCCGGAAGGACCGCGCCCAGCGGTGCTCCGCCGAGCATCAGCTCGCGCGTGCGCTCGATCTGGAACGCCATCAGGGCGCGCCAGGCGTCGTCGCAGCGCTGGGCGCCGATGTGCGCTTCCGTCACCCCGTAGGCCGCCATCTCGTCCTGGGGCAGGTAGATGCGGCCTTTCGCGGCATCGATGGCCACGTCCTGCCAGAAATTGACGAGCTGCAGCGACGTGCAGATCGCATCCGACTGCTCGAGCTCCGTTTCAGACGTTCGTTTGAACAGCTCCAGCAGCAGGCGGCCGACTGGATTGGCCGAACGCCGGCAGTAGTCGAGGACTTCGATGAAGTTCGCATATCGCTTCTTGACCACGTCCTGCGCGAAGGCATCCAGCAGATCATGGAACAGCGGCAGCGGCAGGGCGTGCTCGTCAACGATGCGGGCGACGTCAGCAAACAGCGCCGTCTCCGGCGCATCGAGATGCTCGAGGGCGTCGCGGAAGCGTTCCAGGCTGGCGAGCCGGGCGGCCGGCGGGTCGTCGCCTTCGTCAGCGATGTCGTCGGCGCTCCGCGCGAAACGGTAGATCACCGCCACCGGGTCGCGCAGCGGCGCGGGCAGCAGCAGCGATGCGACCGGGAAGTTCTCGTAATGGCCGACCGACACGCGAAGGTATAATACGTTGTTTTTCACCCGCTTTTTTCGCGAAGGTGGCGGAATTGGCAGACGCACTGGATTTAGGTTCCAGCGCCGCGAGGCATGTGGGTTCGAGTCCCTCCCTTCGCACCAGCGGGCAACCATCGAGGACCGCAGACGCATGGCAGTGAACGTTGAGACGCTGGGTACCCTGGAGCGCAGGCTGCAGATGTCGGTGCCCGTGGAGAGCATCGAGCGTGAAGTCGACGAGCGCCTGAAGAAGCTCGCGCGCAACGCGAAGCTGCCGGGCTTTCGCCCTGGCAAGGTGCCGATGAAGCTGGTGGCGCAGACCTACGGCAGCCAGGTGCGCAACGAAGTGCTGGGCGACGCGGTGCAGAAGTCGTTCACCGACGCCGTCAGGCAGGCGAACCTGAAGGTCGCAGGCTATCCGCGCATCGAGCCGAGGAAGGATGCGGCGGCCGCCGGTGCGCTGGAGTTCAGCGCCACCTTCGAGGTGTACCCGGAATTCAAGGTCGGGGAACTCGCGGACGCGAGCATCGAGCGGCCGCAGGTGAGCGTGGACGATGCGGCCGTCGACAAGACCATCGAGATCCTGCGCAAGCAGCGCCGGACCTATGCCACGGTCGAGCGTGCGGCGCAGGACGACGACCGCCTGACGGTGGATTTCGAGGGCACCATCGGCGGCGAGCCGTTCGCCGGCGGCAAAGCGGCGGGCTTCGCCTTCGTGCTGGCGGAAGGGCGCATGCTGCCGGAGTTCGAGACCGCGGCGCGCGGCATGCGCGCGGGCGAGTGCAGGACCTTCGAGCTGACGTTCCCGGCGGATTACCACGGCAAGGACGTGGCGGGGAAGCAGGCCACCTTCACGTTGACGCTCAAGCAGGTCGATGAGCCGCGCCTGCCCGCGCTCGATGCCGCGTTCGCCAAGGCCCTGGGCGTCGCCGACGGCGATCTCGGGCGCATGCGCGAGGAGGTCAAGCAGAATGTCGAGCGTGAGGTGAAAAAGCGCACCGAGGCGCGCGTCAAGAACCAGGCGCTCGATGCGCTGCTTGCGGCCACGCCACTCGAGCTGCCGAAGTCGCTGGTGGCGGAGGAGACGCGCGCGCTGGTGGAGCGCGCCGCCGCCGACCTGCAGAGCCGGGGCGTGAAGCTCGAAAAGGTGCCGCTCGACCCGCAGGCCTTCGAGGCGGCGGCCCGGCGCCGCGTGGCGCTGGGGCTGATCATCGCGGAGCTGGCGCGCGCCGAGAAGCTGCAGCCCAAGCCGGCCGAAGTGCGCGCCCTGATCGAGCAGGAAGCGGCTTCCTACGAGAGTCCCGCCGAAGTTGTAAAATGGTTCTACATGCAGCCGCAACGCCTGTCCGAGATGGAGAGCCTGGCGCTCGAGAGCAACGTCGTGAACTGGGTGCTCGCGAAGGCCAAGGCCGTGGACAAGCCCGTGCCTTTCGACGAACTGATGGGAAGCGAACAGTGAACTGGCAGAGCAGATCCGCGGACACCGAGGCCGGCATGGCGCCCGCACGCGCCGGCATGGAGCCCGCACGCGGTCTGGGCCTGATCCCGATGGTCATCGAGCAGTCGGGGCGCGGCGAGCGCGCCTACGACATCTACTCGCGCCTGCTCAAGGAGCGGGTGGTGTTCCTGGTCGGGCCGGTCACCGAGGTGACGGCCAACCTGATCGTCGCGCAGCTGCTGTTCCTCGAGTCCGAGAACCCGGACAAGGACATCTTCTTCTACATCAACTCGCCCGGCGGCTCGGTATCGGCCGGCCTCGCCATCTACGACACCATGCAGTTCATCAAGCCGGACGTCAGCACGCTGTGCGTGGGGCAGGCGGCGAGCATGGGCGCGCTGCTGCTGGCGGCGGGCGACAAGGACAAGCGCTTCGCGCTGCCCAACTCGCGCATCATGATCCACCAGCCCATGGGCGGCTTCCAGGGGCAGGCCTCCGACGTGGAGATCCACGCCAGGGAAATCCTCTACCTGCGCCAGCGCCTGAACGAGATCCTGGCCAAGCACACCGGCCAGACGGTGGACAAGATCGCCCGCGACACCGACCGCGACAACTTCCTGTCAGGCGAGGAAGCGGTAAAGTACGGCATCGTGGACAAGGTTCTCACCTCCAGGGAGCCCGCGTAGATGACGGACAAGCCCAGCTCCGGCGAGAAGCTGCTGTACTGCTCGTTCTGCGGCAAGAGCCAGCACGAGGTCAGGAAGCT
>DASTHP010000235.1:0-2616 GCA_035718125.1 Burkholderiales bacterium
GCTCGCGCAGGCCGCCGACACCTGCGCGAGGTCGGGGTCGCCCATCACCTCCCCGATCGTGCACTCGTTGAGGGCGCAGGGCCCCGAGTAGGCGCAGTTGCAGATGAGCTTTTCCCAGACCAGCTGGTCGATGTCGTCGAACACCTTGACCTTGAAGCCCGCGCCGCTCCAGGTCTCTTCGACCTTCTTCAGGCGCGGCGTGATCGGGCCGCCGAATTCGCCCAGGCGTACCAGCTCCATGCCGTTGTGGTGCGCGTGGCCTGGCGCCTTGATCGAGGCGCCGAAACCGCCCACCACGCCGACCATCACCCGATCGCGGCCGAGGATCCCGGCCGCGGTGTCGGGGCCGCCGAGGCCGTTCTGGATCGAAAGCACCGGCGTGTCCTTGCCGAGAAGCGCCTTTGCCGACTCCGCCGCCGGCGCCACATGCATCGCCTTGGTGGCGAGCACCACGAGGTCGCAGGGCCCGGCTTCCTTCGCGTTGGTCGTGGCGTGCACCTTCACCGTGCGGTCGCCCGACTTGCCTTCGAGCCGCAAGCCGTTCCTCTTCATGGCCTCCACGTGCTCGCGCCAGCGGTCGATGGCCCAGACTTCATGGCCAGCCGAGGCGAAAAGGCCCGCATATACGGAGCCCATGGCTCCACAACCAACGATGGCGATCTTCACGCCACCTCAAAGAGACCAGCGGCGCCCATGCCGCCGCCGATGCACATGGTGACGACCACGCGCTTGGCGCCGCGGCGCTTGCCTTCGATCAAGGCGTGGCCGATGAGGCGCGAGCCGCTGACACCGTAGGGGTGGCCTACGGCGATCGCGCCGCCGTTCACGTTCAGCTTGTCGTCGGGGATGCCGAGCCTGTCGCGGCAGTAGATCACCTGCACGGCGAAGGCCTCATTCAGCTCCCAGAGGTCGATGTCGGAGACCTTGAGCCCGGCGCGCTGCAGGAGCTTGGGCACTGCGAACACCGGGCCGATGCCCATCTCGTTGGGCTCGCAGCCCGCGACCGCAAAGCCGCGGAAGATTCCCAACGGCGCCAGGCCGCGCTTGGCCGCCTCCTTGTCGCTCATCACCACCTGCGCGGAAGCGCCATCGGAGAACTGGCTGGCGTTGCCCGCCGCGATCACGCCGCCCTCGATTGCCGGCTTGATCTGCGAGACGCCCTCGTAGGTCGTGTCGGGGCGGATGCCCTCGTCGTGCTCCACCGTGACTTCCTTCAGGGTCTCGAGATTGGTGTTCTTGTCGATCACCTTCATCTTGGTGGTGATCGGCACGATCTCGTCCTTGAACTTGCCCTCGGCGCGCCCCTTGGCCGCGCGCTGCTGGCTGCGCGCGCCGTAGCGGTCCTGCAGCTCGCGGGAGATGCCGTACTTCTTCGACACGTACTCCGCGGTCTGCAGCATCGGCCAGTACACCTCCGGCTTGTGCCGGTGCAGCCATTCGTCCTGCGCGTGGAACTTGTTGGCCTCGTTCTGCACGAGCGAGATCGATTCCACGCCGCCGGCGATGAAGATGCTGCCCTCGCCCGCGAGCACGCGCTGCGCGGCGAGCGCCACGGTCTGCAGCCCCGAGGAGCAGAAGCGGTTCACGGTCATGCCGGATACCGTCACCGGCAGCCCCGCGCGGATGGCGATCTGGCGCGCGATGTTGCCGCCGGTCGCGCCCTCGGGCGTGGCGCAGCCCATGATCACGTCCTCGACCTCCTGCGGCTCGAGCCTGGCGCGCTCCAGCGCCGCGTGCACGACGTGGCCGCCCATCTTCGCGCCGTGGGTCATGTTGAGGGCGCCGCGCCAGCTCTTGCACAGCGGCGTGCGGGCGGTGGAAACGATCACAGCTTCGGTCATGGCACTTTCTCCTTGGCTAGTGCCGCGCAATGAGCGGCGCTTGCGCCCGCTCCATTGCGCGGAGGTACGGGCGGCGCATCGCGTCCGCTCCTACCATTAGTTGAACGTCTTGCCTTCCTGGGCGAGCTTGACGAGCAGCGGCGCCGGCTTCCACTGGTTGCCGTTGTAGCCCTGCATGAACTTCTCGATCGCGGCGACGACCTTGGCGAGCCCGACGGTGTCGGCGTAGAACATCGGCCCGCCGCGGTGCGCGGGAAAGCCGTAGCCGGTGAGGTACACCATGTCGACGTCCGATGCTCGCAGCGCGATGCCTTCCTCGATGATCTTCGCGCCCTCGTTGGCGAGCGCGAAGATGCAGCGCTCGACGATCTCCTCGTCGGAGATCTGCCGCGGCGTGAGGCCTTGCTCCTTGCGGTATTTCTCGAGGAGCGCGTCGACTTCCGGGTCCGGCATCGCCTTGCGATTGCCCGGCTCGTAGCGGTAGAAGCCCTTGCCGGTCTTCTGCCCGTAGCGGCCGAGCTCGCAGACCTTGTCGGCGAACCTCGAATACACCATGTCGGGCTTCTCGTAGTAGCGGCGCTTGCGCACGTCCCAGCCGATGTCGTTGCCGGCCATGTCCGACATGGTGAACGGCCCCATCGCCATGCCCCACTTCTGCAGCGCCGCGTCCACCTGCATCGGGCTCGCGCCCTCGTCCAGCAGGAACCCGGCCTGCTGCGTGTAGCGCTCGAGCATGCGGTTGCCGATGAAGCCGTCGCACACGCCCGAGACGATC
>DASTHP010000236.1:0-15728 GCA_035718125.1 Burkholderiales bacterium
CCCGATCCCGATCAACGCCAGCATGGGAATGCTCATTTCGCTTGCCATCGCCTTCACGGTGACGCCGTGGCTCGCGCTCAAGTTCTTCAAGGCGGAGCACCCCGCGCACGGCGAGTCCGATCGCCTCGAGCGGCTCTCGCGTCGCGTGCTCGGGCCGTTCGTCGCCTCGGCGAAGCGCCGCCGGCAGATGCTCTACGTGATCCTCGCGTTGATCCTGGGTTCGGTGTCGCTCGCGGGCGTGAAGCTCGTGGTGCTCAAGATGCTGCCCTTCGACAACAAGTCGGAGTTCCAGGTGGTGGTGGACATGCCGGCCGGCACGCCGCTGGAAGTCACCGCCGCGGCGCTGCGCGAGCTGGGCGCGCACGTGGCGACGGTCCCGGAAGTCACCGACTACCAGGCCTACGCGGGCCTGTCCGCGCCGATCAACTTCAACGGCCTGGTGCGCCAGTACTACCTGCGCGCGCTGCCCGAGCAGGGCGACCTGCAGGTGAACCTGGTGGGCAAGGACGCGCGCAGCCGCAAGAGCCACGACATCGCGCAGAGCGTGCGCCCGCGGCTGGAAGAGATCGGCCGCAAGTGGGGCGCGAACGTCAAGGTGGTGGAAGTGCCGCCGGGGCCGCCGGTGCTTTCGCCGATCGTCGCCGAGATCTACGGCCCCGACGAGGCGGGCCGCATCCGTGTCGCCAAGCAGGTGCGCGAAGCCTTTGCGGCGACCGCCGACATCGTCGGCATCGACGACACGGTGGCCGACGCCGCGCCGCGCATCCGCCTCAAGGTGGACCAGGGCAAGGCTGCGCTCGCAGGCGTCGCGCGGCGCGACATCGCGGAGGCGATCCGCATGGGCCTCGCCGGCGCGGAGGCCACGGTGCTGCACGACGGGCAGTCCAAGTACGAGGTGCCGGTGACGATCGCGCTGCCCTCCGAGCGCCAGGGCGCGCTCGAGGAGCTGCTCAAGCTCGCGGTGCGCACGCCCGCGGGCGCGCTGGTGCCGCTGGCGGAGCTGGTCACGCCGATCGCGGACGAGCGCGACAGGCCGATCTACCACAAGAACCTGCTGCCGGTGGTCTATGTGGTGGCCGACCAGGCCGGGCGCGTGGACAGCCCGCTCTACGGCATGTTCAGCGCGCGCGGCAAGGTCGCGGGCGCGGCGCTGGAGGACGGCGGCACGCTGGGCGAGTACTTCATCCGCCAGCCTTCGGACCCTTACCGCCAGTACGCGGTGAAGTGGGACGGCGAGTGGCAGGTGACCTACGAGACCTTCCGCGACATGGGCCTCGCTTACGGCGTGGGCCTGATCCTCATCTACCTGCTGGTGGTGGCGCAGTTCCGCTCGTACCTGGTGCCGCTGGTCATCATGGCGCCGATCCCGCTCACGGTGATCGGCGTGATGCCCGGGCACGCGCTGCTCGGCGCGAATTTCACCGCCACCTCGATGATCGGCATGATCGCGCTCGCCGGCATCATCGTCAGGAACTCCATCCTGCTGGTCGACTTCGTCAACCTCAAGCTGGAAGAGGGCATGCCGCTCGAGGAAGCCGTGATCCAGTCGGCGGCGGCGCGTGCCAAGCCCATCGCGCTCACCGGCCTTGCGGCGATGCTGGGCGCGATGTTCATCCTGGACGACCCGATCTTCAACGGTCTCGCCATCGCCCTCATCTTCGGCATCCTCGTCTCGACCATCCTCACGCTCGTGGTGATCCCGGTTCTCTACTACGTGGCGATTCGCGGGCGGCACGCGCCGCCCAGGTCGGCGTGAACAGCGAAAGCGGCGGATTCACCGCGCGCGGTGGCTGGTGGGTGCTCGCGCAGGTGCCGGTCATGCTCGGCGCGCTGGTGGTGCCGCTCGCCTGGGGCGCCGGCTCCTTCGACGGCGCGAGCGCCATCCCGCTCGCCGGTGCCGCGCTGACCGCGCTGGGGATCGTGCTGGCGATCGCGGGACTCGCATCGCTCGGCAGCGCACTGACGCCGTTTCCGCGGCCGCTGGCAAAGGCACGCCTGCGGCAATCGGGCGTTTATGCATGGGTGCGCCATCCGGTCTACGGCGGCGTGATCCTGGCGAGCCTGGGCTGGTCCATGGCCTGGCTGAGCCTGCCCGGAATCCTGTTCGACGTCGTCGTCGTGCTTTTCTTCGACCGCAAGAGCGCCTTCGAAGAGCGCTTGCTGGGCGCGCGCTTTCCCGAGTACGCCGATTACGCGCGGCGCGTGCGCAAGCTGCTGCCGTGGATCTACTAACCGAAAGGCAATCCCATGACGGAATCAACCGGCTTCACGATTCACCTCGAGCAGGAAGAAGGCTTCGACTTTCGCGTAAAGTTCGACTGGCCGGACAACCCGGACCTGCTGCTCGACGAGCCCGAGCCGCTTGGGCACCGGCACGGGCCCAACGCGGCGCGCCTGGTCGCGGCCGCGGTCGGCAACTGCCTCTCGGCAAGTCTCGTCTTTTGCCTGAGGACCAAGTTCAAGCAGAATCCCGGCCCCGTGCGCGCAACCGTCACCGGGCAGCTTGCGCGCAACGAGCGCGGGCGCATGCGCATCGGTGGCCTCACCGTGCGGATCGAGCTCGCGGAGAGCGCCGAAGCCCTGCAGCACCTCGAGCGCTGCATGGGCCAGTTCGAAGACTTCTGCGTCGTCACCGAGAGCATCCGCCAGGGCATTCCGGTGGACGTCGAGGTCGTGGACGCCTCGGGCCGCAAATTGCACGAGCGCAAGGAAGCCCCTGCGTTGACGTAGGTCAAAGGGGACGGGCGCTCCGTCAGTAAGCTGTTAATGATGAAACGGGACGAGGATTTCGACGCCCCGGCGCTGATGGCGCTGGAGGCCGATCGGCTGACGCACGCCTATACGGCGCGCGCCACGGCGGGCCTGTCGCCGGTCGCGCTGGCGCTGGCGTTCGGCGATTGGGCGATGCACCTCGCCGCGGCACCCGGCAAGCAGGCCGAGCTCGCGCGCAAGGCGCAGCGCAAGTGGCTGCGCTATGCCAACTTCCTCGCGCACGCCATGCGCGGCGTCGACTGCCCGCGCTGCATCGAGCCGCTGCCGCAGGACTCGCGCTTCGCCGCCGAGGCGTGGAAGCAGTGGCCGTTCAACGCCATCCACCAGGGGTTCCTGTTGTGGCAGCAGTGGTGGTGGAACGCCACCACGGGCGTGCGCGGCGTCTCGCCGCACCACGAGGACGTCGTCACCTTCACGATGCGCCAGCTGCTGGATCTGTGGTCGCCGTCGAATTTTCCCTGGAGCAATCCCGAGGTGCTGCGCGCCGCCTGGACGCAGCACGGCCTGAATTTCGCCAACGGCGCCGCCAATTTTACCGAGGACTGGCGCCGCGAGGCGCTCGGCGAGCTGCCCGCAGGCGCCGAGGCCTTCGTGCCGGGCCGCGACGTGGCGGTGACGCCCGGCAAGGTCGTGATGCGCAACCAGCTCGCGGAGCTGATCCAGTATTCGCCGGCGACACCGGAGGTGCATCCCGAGCCGATCCTCATCGTGCCGGCGTGGATCATGAAGTACTACATCCTCGACCTGTCGCCGCACAACTCGCTGGTGAAGTACCTGGTGGACAGAGGGCACACGGTGTTCATGCTGTCCTGGAAGAACCCGACGCCGCAGGATCGCGACCTGTCGATGGACCACTACCGGCGCCTGGGCGTGATGGCGGCGCTGGAGACCATCGGCCGCATCATGCCGGAGCGCAAGGTGCACGCCGCGGGCTATTGCCTGGGCGGCACGTTGCTCGCCATCGCGGCGGCGCAGATGGCGCGCGACGCCGACGAGCGGTTGGCGAGCATCACGTTACTCGCCGCACAGGTGGACTTCGAGGAGGCGGGCGAGCTGACGCTGTTCATCGACGACAGCCAGGTGAGCCTGCTGGAAGACATGATGTCCGCGCAGGGCTATCTTGATACGCGCCAGATGGCGGGCGCCTTCCAGCTCCTGCGCTCGAACGACCTGATCTGGTCCAAGCGCGTGCGCGAGTACCTGCTGGGCACGCGCCCCCAGATGAACGACCTGATTGCCTGGAACGCGGACGCCACGCGCATGCCCTACGCCATGCATAGCGAGTACCTGCGGCACCTGTTCCTGAGGAACGACCTCACCGCCGGGCGCTACGAGGTGGAAGGGCGGCCGGTGGTCTTGAGCGACATCCGCGCGCCGCTCTTCGTGGTCGGCACCACGCGCGATCACGTTGCGCCGTGGCGCTCGGTCTACAAGGCGGACCTGTACACGCACGTCGACACCACGTTCCTGCTGGCGAGCGGCGGGCACAACGCCGGCATCGTGAGCGAGCCGGGCCACGACGGCCGCACCTACCAGGTGGCGACGCGGGGCCGCGATGCGCCGCACATGGACGCGGAGGCCTGGCTCGCGCAGACGCCGCGCCACGACGGCTCCTGGTGGCCCGAGTGGCAGCGCTGGCTGGCGCAGCGGTCCGGCGCGCCGGCCGCGCCGCCGGCGATGGGCAAGGCGCTGGCCGAGGCGCCCGGCGAGTACGTGCTGCAACGATAACGGACTTCACGGAGGGCAACATGGCAACGACGACCGACAGGACGATGCTGGAGACCTGGAAGCGCCAGCTCGACGCGAGCATGCGCATCACCGAGGCGATCATCGAGGGTTCCACCCGCATGCACGAAGTGCAGATCGAAGCGGCCACCGAGGCGCACGCCGACGCGGTGGCGACGCAGAAGGCGCTCGCCGACGCCAAGGGCCCCGACGAGCTGCTGCGCATCCAGACCGAGTGGCTGATCGCCAACCAGAAGAAGTCCATGGAGTACTGGAAGGGCCTGTACGAGGCCGCTGCGGCGACCAATGCGCAGCTGATGAGCTGCCTGCGCGACGCGGCGCCCAAGGGCAAGTAGAGGAGGCCGCGCGATGCCCGCCAAGCAGCTGCTGTTCGGAGAAGCCGCCCACGCCAAGCTGGTGAAGGGCATGAACATCCTCGCCGATGCGGTGCGCGTGACCCTCGGCCCCAAGGCGCGCACCGTGGTGCTGGAGAAGTCCTGGGGCGCGCCCGTGGTGATCAACTCGGGCGTGATCGTGGCCAAGGAGATCGAGCTCGCGGACCCCTTCGAGAACATGGGCGCGCAGATGGTGCGCGAGGTGGCGGCCAGGACCTCGGAAATCGCGGGCGACGGCACCACCACGGCGACGCTGCTCGCGGCGGGCATCGTCACCGAGGGCATGAAGTACGTCGCCGCGGGCATGAACCCGATGGACTTGAAGCGCGGCATCGACAAGGCGGTGGAAAGCGTGGTCGAGGAATTGAAGCGCCTCGCCAAGCCCTGCGGCACGCGCAAGGAGATCGCCCAGGTCGGCTCGATCTCCGCCAACAACGACGCCTCGATCGGCGAGATGATCGCCGAGGCGATGGAGAAGGTCGGCCGCGAAGGCGTGATCACGGTCGAGGACGGCAAGGGGCTCGCCAACGAGCTCGAGGTGGTCGAAGGCACGCAGTTCGACCGCGGTTTTCTCTCGCCCTACTTCATCAACAACCCCGAGAAGCAGACCGTGGTGCTGGAGGACGTGCTGATCCTGCTGCACGACAAGAAGATCGCGACCATCCGCGAGCTGCTGCCGCTTCTGGAGCACGTCGCCAAGGTCGGCAAGCCCCTGCTGGTGATCGCCGAGGAAGTGGAAGGCGAGGCGCTCGCCACGCTGGTGGTGAACACGCTGCGCGGCGTCATCCGCTCCTGCGCCGTGAAGGCGCCGGGCTTCGGCGACCGCAGGAAGGCGATGCTGGAGGATCTCGCGGTGCTCACCGGCGGCATGGTCGTCGCCGAGGAGGCGGGACTCACGCTGGAGAAGGCCGAGCCCACGGTGCTCGGGCGCGCGCGGCGCGTGGTCATCGACAAGGACGACACCACCATCATCGGCGGCGCGGGCGATCCCAAGGCGATCGACGCGCGCGTGGCGCAGATCAAGCAGCAGGTCGAGGAAGCCACCAGCGACTACGACAAGGAAAAGCTGCAGGAGCGCGCCGCCAAGCTCTCGGGCGGCGTGGCGCTGATCCGCGTGGGCGCGGCCACCGAGACCGAGATGAAGGAGAGGAAGTCGCGCACCGAGGACGCGCTGCATGCCACGCGCGCGGCAGTCGAGGAAGGCGTGCTGCCGGGCGGCGGCGTGGCGCTGCTGCGCACGCGCGCGCGCGTGGGCAAGCTGCAGGGCGTCAACGCGGACCAGGACGCGGGCATCCGCATCGTGCTGCGCGCGCTCGAGGATCCGCTGCGCCAGATCGTGCGCAACGCGGGCGAGGAGCCGCCGGTGGTGCTGCAGCGTGTCGTCGACGGGGAAGGCAACTTCGGCTACAACGCCGCCACCGGCCAGTACGGCGACCTGGTGCAGATGGGGGTGCTCGATCCCTGCAAGGTGACGCGCACCGCGCTGCAGAATGCCGCCTCGATCGCGGGCCTGATCCTCACCACCGATTGCATGATCGCGCAGATCCCGCAGAAGCCGGCCGCGCCGATGGGCGGCGAAGGCGGGATGCCGGAGTAGCTAGTCCGGCACGGCGAGCCACTCGAAGGTGGCGCGCACGTAGTCGTCCCAGCGCCTGACCGCCTGCAGGCTGCGCAGGAAGCGCGTGCCTTCCTTCGACTGCACCTCGTAGACCCGGCCTTCGTGCCATTCCTCCGGCGGCAGCAGCAGGTTCGGCGGCTGCGTGCCGCCGGCGCCGTCCGACAGGATGATGGCGTGCACGGTATTGCCGGCGAATTGCCGGGACGAGGCATCCGAGAAGACGCTGTCGTCGTACTTGCGGATCACCGCGCGCAGCGACACCTCATGGGGCTCGCGGCTCAGCACGGCGATGTCCGCCTGCAGGCCGCCATCCGGGCTGGCATGCATGCGCCGGATCATCCCCACGCAGCGCGCGCCGTCGCCCTGCGCAAAGCCGACCGCGCCGCCGCACTTGACCCAGCTGCGGCTCGCCTGCGGCACCTCCGCCCCGAGCTCGTTGCCGCCGGCCCCTTTCAGCTCCCAGGTTTCCGCGGGCTGCCCTGCGGCCGAGGCGTCGGCGAGCGACAGTTCGCTCGCGCCATGGTGGACGTCGGCGAGGTACTGCCAGATGCGGGCGTAGCCATGCACGACTTGCAGGCGACCGCCCGCGGGCTCGTGCACGGGAGGCGCATACGGGCAGTCGGCACGCCAGAAGGTGAGCAGGTGCTGCAAGGTGCTCAACTGCACCCTGGGCGCGATGTCCTTGCCGAATGCCTTGAAGTCTTCGAGCCTGCCCGCGCCCGCCTGCCTGCCGAGCCGCTCCAGCGAGGCGTAGCCCATGCCGGGGCCGAAGTAGCGCGCGCTCGCCGCCGGCAGACGGCCCTTGGCGCGCCGCGGGGCATATTCGCTTCCCGGCTCGAAGCAGAACGGATTATCGGTGACGCCCGGCTGGCGCAGCGTGAGTTCGGCGCCCAGCTGCTCGACGATGCGGTCGGCGATCTCGATCTGCTCCGGCGCCAGCATGTCGGGCGCGCTCACGCGCAGCATGACCATGCACAGCAGCTCCTGCTCCACGCTGGTCATGGTCCGCTGGCCCGACTGCGCGCGCACCGGCGCGGCGGCACAGCCGGCCTTCTCGGCGCTCGCGTGGATCGAGTAGGCCGCCTGCCACAAGCCGCCCGGCACGGTTGCGTAATGCACCAGGTGCAGCTTGGCAAGCATGCGGCACGCCTGCAGGGCGCGCACGGCGCTGGCCGCGTTGAGCTGGGCCGCCGCCTGCGCGCACTGCGCCTGCGCCACGCGCAGCTGGTAGCCGATGAGCGACTTCCAGGCGGCCTCGCGGGCGGCGAGCGTCCCCGCGGCGTTGACGAAGTACTGGGTGAGCAGGGCGGCGACGTGGGGGGCGCCTGCGTCCTGGATGGCGGCGAGCCTCGCGCTGCGCGCGACGGCATCGCCCGCCCCGCCGCCCTCCGCCCTCAGGCGGACTCGCAACTCGGCGAGCGCCGTGGCGGGGTCCGCAGAGAGCTGATCGGGCAGCGTATCCGCAGCCGCCGGCGCGGCGCCACGCGGCCCGGCCGTTTCGTCGATGCGCTTCTTGACCCACTCCAGAACGTCCAGCATCGGCGCCCTCCCGCACGGGTGATGCGCCCCCTACGCATGACCCCCGGGACATTCTAGGCACGCCGGCGCCGGCGCCGACGTGCGAATTGTCACCCTCCGCCGAAGGCAGCGGTGAGGCGCGTCACGGTGGCCTCCACGCTCGCGCCGTGGTTCAGCAGCTCGTCCACGGCAAAGCAGACCGGCAGCTGCACGCCGAGCCGGCGCGCGAGCGTCGCCACCGCGCCCGCGGAGAAGACGCCCTCGGTGACTTCCTTGCGGGCACCGAGCACTTCGTCGAGCGTCTTGCCCTCGCCCAGCGCGAAGCCCAGCGAGGTATTGCGCGACTGCAGGCTGTTGGCGGTGAGCATCATGTCGCCGATGCCGGCCAAGCCGTCGAAGGTCTCGCGCTTCGCGCCTTTGGCGAGGCCAAGGCGCGTCGCCTCCGCCAAGCCGAGCGTGACCAGCGTGGCGCGCGCGTTCTCGCCGAGCTTGCGGCCGGCGAGCAGGCCGCTCGCGATCGCCACCACGTTCTTCATCAGGCCGCCGATGGCCGTGCCGACCGGGTCGTCGTTCGGCTGCACGCCGAAGCGTGCGTTGGCGATGAGCGCGGCGAGACGGCGCGCCAGCGCGGGATCCGCGCTGGCGAGCGCCACGCCGCAAGGCAGATCGCACGCGATCTCGCGCGCGAACGAAGGGCCGGAAAGGATCGCGACGCGCGCGCGCGGCAGCGCCTCGGCGAGCACCTCGGGCATGAGCGCGAGGCTCGAGCGCTCCAGGCCCTTGGAACAGCTCACCACCGGCGTTCCCGGCGCGAGAAGCGGCGCGAGCCGCTGCGCGGTCGCGCGCATGTGCTGCGCCGGCGGCGCGAGCAGCAGCAGCTCCGCGCCCTTGCAGGCCACGGCGAGGTCGAAGGTGGCGCGGATGCCGGCCGCGAGGCGCACGCCCGGCAGGAAGAGCGGGTTGAGCGCTTCCTGGTTGATGGAGGCAGCAACCTCGGGCTCGCGCGCCCAGAGCAATACCTCGTGTCCGGACCTGCGCACCACGCAGGCCATCGCGGTGCCGAAAGCACCGCCGCCGATCACACCAACGCGCGCCATATGTTTAGCATCTTAGTATGAGTCTCATCCTCGCCATCGACCAGGGCACGCACGCCAGCCGCGCGCTGGTGGTGGACGAGACAGGCCGGATCCATGCCAGCGGCGCAGTGGAGATCGGCATGGCGCATCCGCAGCCCGACTGGGCCGAGCAGGATGGCGAGGAGGTGGTGGCCTCGATTCTTGGCGCCATCGCGCAGGCGCTCGAACCGCTCGGCGCGCGCAGGGCCGAGATCCGCTGCGCGGGCCTCGCCAGCCAGCGCTCGAACGTGGTGTGCTGGGATCGCGTCACGGGGCGCGCGCTCTCGCCCATTTTCAGCTGGCAGGACCGCCGCGCACATGCCTGGATCGCAAGCCTCGAGGCCGCGCACGGCGACGCCGTGCACCGCAAGACGGGGCTGTACCTCTCGCCGCACTACGGCGCGAGCAAGCTGCGTTGGGCGCTCGAGCACCTGCCCGCGGTGCGCGCGGCGCGCGCGGCGGGCACGCTCGCCTGGGGGCCGATGGCGAGCTTCCTCGTGTTTCGCCTGGTGAAAGAGCGCACGCTCGCCGCCGAGCCGCAGTGCGCGGCGCGCACGCAGCTCTGGAACCTGCGTGCCCGCGACTGGGACCCGGAACTGCTCGCGCTCTTCGGCCTGCCCGAGGGCTTCCTGCCGCCGAGCGTGCCGACGATCCACGCCTGGGGAACGCTCGAAACCGCCGGCGTGCGCGTGCCGCTCAAGGCGGTGAACGGCGACCAGTCGGCGGCCGTGTTCGCCTTCGGCTGGCCGGAGGAGGACTGCGCGTACATCAACATCGGCACCAGCGCCTTCGTGCAGCGCGCGCTCACCCGCTCGCCGGGTCACGTGCCGCGCCAGCTCACCGGCATCATCCTCGCCGATCGCGAGGTCACGGTGTACATGGTCGAGGGCAACGTCAACGGCGCGGGCACCGCGCTCGCCTGGCTCGAAGAGGAGCTGGGCATTGCCGACGTGACGTCGCAGCTCCCGGCCTGGCTCGAGCGCGCAGGGGAAGTGCCGCTGTTCCTCAACGGCATCGCGGGTTTGGGCGGGCCGTTCTGGAAGGCCGACTTCGTCTCGCGCTTCGAAGGCGCAGGCGAGCCCTGGCACAAGGCCGTGGCGGTCGTGGAGAGCATGGCATTCCTGCTGCAGGCGAACATCGACCACATGGCGGCCTACGTTCCCAAGGCGCGGCGCATCCGCGTGAGCGGCGGCGTGTCGCGCCTGGACGGCCTGTGCCGGCGGCTCGCCTCGGTGAGCGGGCTGCCCGTGCACCGGCGCGAGGACCCGGAGGCGAGCGCGCGCGGCATCGCCTACCTGGCGGCCGGCCGGCCCGCGCTCTGGAATACCGCGGCAGGGGAGGAGGTCTTTGCCCCCGGGCCGGACGCGGCGCTGCGCGCCCGCTACCGGCGCTGGCAGGACTTGATGCAGGAAGCCACCGGGGTGCGTTACCTTTGACGTACGTCAATCGCGCGGGTGGCCCGGTTGGCTACCCTGCCAAAGAGGGAAAAACCTAGAGGAGCAAGCCATGGCACAAGCCAGCACGGACAAGCTGATGAAGGACCTGCGCGCGGTCGTCGCCGACGCAGAGGAATTGTTGAAGGCCACCGCCGCCCAGACGGGCGAGCGCGTCGACAAGGTGCGCGCTCGGGCCGAGGAGTCGCTGCGCACCGCGCGTGCGCGCCTGCAGGAAATGGGCGATAGCGCGCAGGCCCAGGCACGCGAGGCCGCGCACGAAGTCGAGCAGCAGGTGCGCGACAACCCCTGGACTGCGGTCGGCATCGCCGCCGGCGTCGGCCTGGTACTCGGCATCCTGCTCGGCCGCCGGTGAGTTCGGGCTTGCTCGCGTCGGTCCAGAACCTGCTCGCCGGCCTGCTCGGGCTGGCGCGCACGCGCCTGGACCTGCTGAGCACCGAGCTGCAGGAGGCGCTCGCGCATTTCGCGCTCGGCATCATCCTTGCCGTGGCGGCGGTATTGCTGGGCACGCTCGGCCTCGCCTTCGCGGGGGCCGCGCTGATCGTGGCCATGGCGCCGGAGCAGCGACTGCTCGCCACGGCGGTCATCGCCCTCGTGTTCCTCGCCGCCGGCGCCGGACTGGCGATCCTGCTGCGCGTGCGCAAGCGGCCGCGCATCTTCGAGGCGAGCATCGGCGAGCTGCAGCGCGACCAGGAGACGCTCGCGCCATGATCCCGCTCACGCGCGCCCTCGCCCGGCGCAGGCACGCGCTGACCGCGCTCTCGCGCGAGCAGCGCGCCGACCTGGTGTTCGCCGCGCAGCCCTTGGCGCGCGCGATCGCCCTGGCGGATCGCGTCTCGGGCATCGTGCGCGCGCGGCCGCTGCTCATCACGCTCGGCACCGCTGCGCTGGTGGCGTTCGGGCCGCGCAAGCTGGTGCTCTGGGGGCTGCGTTATGCGCCCCTGCTGACGTTCCTGCGCCGGTTCTGACCGGCATGGGCAAGCGCATCGCCATCATCCAGGGACACCCCGACGCGGATCCCGCCCGCTACGGCCATGCGCTCGCCTCCGCGTACGGGCGCGGCGCCGAGGAGGCAGGGCACGAGGTCAAGGTGGTCCACGTCGCCGCGCTCGATTTCCCGCTGCTGCGCAGCGCGCACGACTGGCAGGAAGGCGCGGCGCCCGAATCGATCCGCCAGGCGCAGGCGCAGATCGCCTGGGCCGAGCATCTGGTGATCCTGTTTCCGCTGTGGCTCGGCGACATGCCCGCGCTGCTCAAGGGTTTCCTTGAGCAGGTGCTGCGCCCGGGCTTTGCATTCACCAAGGCCTTGCCCGGCCGGCCCTGGAGGAAGCTGCTCAAGGGCAAGTCGGCGCGCCTGGTGGTGACCATGGGCATGCCGGCGTTCTTCTACCGGGTGTTCTACCGCTCGCACAGCGTGAAGAGCCTGCAACGCAACATCCTGGCGTTTTGCGGGGTGGACCCGGTGCGCGTGACGCTCATCGGTATGATTGAGGCCGCAAAAGAGGAGGCGCGCGGCGTCTGGCTGGCCAGGATGTCGGCGCTGGGACGCGAAGCGCGCTAGCGAACAATCGGGAGGGGAAAAATGACCTACAAGACGATTCTCGTGCACCTGGACCCGCGCACGCGCGGCAGCGAGCACATCGGGCTGGCGTTCCAGCTCGCCGGCAAGTTCGGCGCCCACCTGGTGGGCCTGTACGCGCCGGGGCCGGCGCGCATCCCGTCGTACGCGCTGGCCGAAGCCGGGCCCGCTCTGCGCCAAGTCGTCGAGCAGCACCGCGCCGATGCCGCGCGCAATACGGAGAAGCAGTTCCGCGACGCGGCCGCCAAGCACGGCGACGCGCGCGCCGAGTGGCGCGCCGCGGAGGGCGACACGGCGGCCGCGCTGCGCCTCAACGCGCGCTACGCCGACCTGGTGGTCGCCGCGCAGGCCGAGCCCTCGGATGAGCCCGAGACGCGCCTGCTGCCCCACGAGATCGTGCTGGCGGCCGGCCGGCCGGTGCTGTTCGTGCCCTATGCCGGGCGCTTCGCCGATTGCGGGCGGCGCGTGCTGGTGGCCTGGGACGGCGGCCGGGAAGCCGCGCGCGCGGTGAGCGACGCGCTGCCATTGCTGGCGCGCGCGGAGTCGGTGGAGGTGTCGGTCTTCGACCCGGAGCGCGCGGGCAAGCACGGCGAGCAGCCGGGGGCGGACATCGCGCTCTACCTTTCGCGCCACGGCGTCAAGGTCACCGTGCACCGGCAAAGCGGCGCGGGCTACGACGTCGGCGCGCAGATCCTGTCGCGCGCCGCGGACGCCGCCGCCGACCTGATCGTGATGGGCGGCTACGGCCACGCGCGCGTGCGCGAGCTGGTGCTGGGCGGGGTCACGCGCACCATCCTCGAGTCCATGACGGTGCCGGTGCTGATGTCGCACTGATTTCACATGGCGGCCGGTAGAATGGCCGCGCGTGGAATTCCTGGTCGATGCGGTCATGCGCCGGATGGGGAAGGGGACCGGCATCCCCTTCGCCGTGCGCTTTGCCGGCGGCGGCGAGTACCGCAACGCCGAGCAGGCCCCCGCGTTCACCCTGGTGATCCGCAGCCAGCGCGCTTACGCGCGCATCGCGGCCTTCGGCCACATCGGCCTGCTCGAGTCCTACTTCGACGGCCAGATCGACATCGAGGGCAGCCTCGCTCAGGCGATGGCGGTGGGGATGGAAAGCGGCATCGCCAGGGCCAAGCCGCTGGTGCGCCTGGGCAATCGCTGGCACGAGCTGCGCTTCTCCAACCGCGACTGGGCGCAGGCGAAGAAGAACGCCGAGTTCCACTACGCGCTCGGCACCGACTTCTACCGCTGCTGGCTGGACGATCCGCTGATGATGTACACCTGCGCCTACTGGAAGGAGGGCACCAAGACGCTCGAGGAGGCGCAGCGCAACAAGATCGAGCACGTCGCGGCCAAGCTGCGCCTCGCGCCGGGCGAGACGGTGGTGGACATCGGCAGCGGCTTCGGCGGCTTCATGTTCCACGCGCAGAAGAAATTCGGCGTGAAGGTCACCGGCATCAACACAACCACCTCGCAGGTGGACATGGTGCGTGCCGAAATCGCGCGCCGTGGCCTCGGGCACTCGCTCGAGGTGATCGACACGGATTTCCGCGACGCGCTGCGCCAGTACGACAAGGTGGTGTCGATCGGCACCCTGGAGCACGCCGGGCGCGACTCGCTCGAGGAGGTGGTGCGCGCGCATGCCGCGTTCCTCAAGCCCGGCGGCCTAGGCATGCTGCACTTCATCGGCCACGTGGGGCACTACGAGACCGAGTTCTTCATCCGCAAGCACGTGTTCCCGGGCGGCTGGATCCCGAGCCTCGCGCACACCATCGCGGCGATGGAGCGCGCGGGGCTCGAGGTGGTGGACGTCGAGAACCTGCGCCGGCACTACGCGCTGACGCTCGATGCCTGGACGGAGCGCTTCGAGCGCAACTGGGAGCGCATCCACGCGCTCGACCCGAAGCGGTTCGACGAGCGCTTCCGGCGCATCTGGCGCGTGTACCTGGTCGGCTGCGCCGAGATGTTCCGCTCGCCGCGGGGCTACACGCATCTTTTCCAGATCGTGTTTTCCAAGGGCAACATCACGCGGCAGAACTATCCGATGAGCCGGGGATTCCTCTACGAGCCGCCTGCACGCCGACAAGACGCAAGCGCTGAGCGAGCAGCTTAGGCGCGCCGGCGGCCCCGTCGGGCTGGCGAAGGACACCTCCAACCTGTTCCGCGACCGCCAGCGGGACGGCGGCGGCGCCCCTCGGCGCCTCGACGTGCGCGCGTTCCGCGACGTGCTGGCGCTGGACGCGGCCGCGGGCACCCTCGACGCCGAGGGCATGGTCACCTACGAAGACCTGGTGGAGGCGTGCCTCGCGCGCGGCGTGATGCCCGCTGTGGTGCCGCAGCTGAAGACCATCACGCTGGGCGGCGCGCTGGCGGGCGTGGGCATCGAGGCCTCCTCGCACCGCCACGGCCTGGTGCACGACACGGCGCTCGAGATCGAGGTGCTGCTGGGCGACGGGCGCGTCGTCACCTGCACGCCGGACAACGAGCACGCGGACCTCTTTTTCGGCTTTCCCAACTCCTACGGCACGCTCGGCTACGCGCTGCGCGTGAAGGCGAAGGCGGTGCCGGTGCAGCCCTACGTGCGCATCGAGCACCTGCCCTTTGCCGACGCGGACCGCTTCTTCGCGGCGCTCGGCGAGCGCCTGCGCGCGGGGGACGCCGACTTCATCGACGGCACGGTGTTTTCGCCGCAGCGGATGTTCCTCACGCTCGGGCGCTTTGCGGCCTCCGCGCCCTACACCAGCGACTACACCTACAAGCGCATCTATTACCGCTCGATCGCCGAGCGGCGCGAGGATTACCTGACGGTGCGCGACTTCATCTGGCGCTGGGACACCGACTGGTTCTGGTGCTCGAAGAACGTGGGCGCGCAGAACCCGCTGCTGCGGCGCCTCGCCTACGGCAGGAAGCGCCTGGGCTCGCGCACCTACACCAGGATCATGCGCTGGAACAGCCGCGCGGGCCTGACCAAGAAGCTCGCGCGGCTCGCCGGCCTGCACTCCGAGTCGGTGATCCAGGACGTGGACATCCCGCTGGAGCGCGCCGCCGAGTTCCTCGAGTTCTACGCGCGCGAAATCGGCCTGTGGCCGCAGTGGACCTGCCCGATCGGCCCCGCGCCGCACTCGGGGGCCTTCACCCTCTATCCGATGCGCGCCGGCTGGTACGTCAATTTCGGCTTCTGGGACGTGAAGCGCACGCGCGAGGCGCACCCGCGCGGGCACTTCAACCGCCTGGTCGAGGAGAAAGTTGAAGCGCTGGGCGGCATCAAGTCGCTGTACTCGGAAAGCTTCTTTCCCGAGGACGAGTTCCGCCGCATCTACGGCGGCGAGGCCTACGCGGCGCTCAAGCGCAAATACGACCCGCAGGGCGCATTCCCGACACTGTACGAAAAATGCGTGCTCCGCCGCTAGGCGAAAAATGGGGTCAGGGCCGAATTAATTGCATGCAAAAGAATTCGGCCCTGGCCCCATTTTTCCTGCGCCCTGCATAATCCGGCCCGGATGTCCGAAATCGTTCTGGAAGCGGTGTCCAAGCACTACGGCAAGGTGC
>DASTHP010000237.1:0-2177 GCA_035718125.1 Burkholderiales bacterium
GACGAAGTGCTGGCGGTGCGGCGGCCGCGCCTGCGCGCCTGCGGCCTTTCGGACCGCAAGACCGAGTACATCGCCGACCTGGCGCGGCATTTCGCCGAGGGCGCCGTGCACCCGCACCGCTGGCCGGACATGGAGGACGAGGCGGTGATCGCGGAGCTCGTCGCGGTGCGCGGCATCGGCCGCTGGACCGCGGAGATGTTCCTGATGTTCAACCTGCTGCGGCCCGACGTCTATCCACTGGGCGACCTGGGGCTGCTCAAGGCGGTGCGGCTCACCTACTTCCGCGGGCGCAACGTGCCGCTGTCGCGCATCCGCAGGCTCGGCGAGCAGTGGGCGCCCTGGCGCTCGGTCGCCACCTGGTACCTGTGGCGGTCGCTCGATCCGCTCCCGGTAGAATATTGAGATGAAGGGGGTCGGCTGGGTGGAACCGGTCGCACCGGAGGCTAGCGCTGCGCCGCAGGCGGCGCTGCCGGACAAGTCGCGGCAGGCGCTGCGGCTGAAGCGCTACCTGATCGGCGCGGGCACTTCGCTGCTGGCAGCGGCGGCGCTGTTCATCGGCTACTGGCTCGGGCTGCTGCCGTTGAACATCGCGGTCGGCGGCGCGGCGCTCATCGGCTTCTTCGTCGTGCTGTTCTACGGCTTGTTCCGCTCGGAACTGAACCTGCGTTTCCGCGACCCGAGCCTGACCGCCCAGATGATCCTTGCGGCGGTGCTGACGCTCGCCTACCTCATGTATCACGCGCCGGCGGCGCGCGGCACGCTGAGCCTGTTCTACCTGGTTGCGCTGCTGTTCGGCGTGCTGCGGCTGGAGACCACGCGGCTGCTCGTGCTGGCGCTGGTGGCTTTCCTGGCGCACGCGACGGTGCTGGCGCTCTCGGGATCCCTGGGCGGGCCCGCCGCCGCGGACAGCTGGCTGCAGCTCGCCATCCTCGCCATCGTGCTGCCGTGGTTTGCGGCGATGGGCGGCTACGTCAACAAGCTGCGGCGCCGGCTCTCCGACAGCAACCGCCAGCTCAAGGAGGCCGTCGACCGCGCCGAAGAGATCGCCATGCGCGATGTGCTGACGGGGGCCTATAACCGGCGCCACCTGATGGACGTGCTGCGGCGCGAGATCTCGCGCGCGCAGCGCATCGGCGCGCCGCTCGCGGTCTGCCTCATGGACATCGACCATTTCAAGCGTGTCAACGACAACTGGGGGCACGCCGCGGGGGATGCGGTGCTGCGCCACTTCGCCAACGTCGCAACCACCGGATTGCGCGCAGTGGACGTCTTCGGGCGCTTCGGCGGCGAGGAGTTCCTGCTGATCCTGCCGGACACCGACGCGCGTGGCGCCGCCGCAGTGGCCGAGCGCATCCGCGCCGCGGTCGAGCAGGGCACGTTTCCCGGCATCCCGGTCGGGCACCAGCTGACGGTGACCATCGGCGTGGCCGGGCGCGCGCGGGACGAAGGCGGCGACGCCCTGACGGCGCGCGCCGACCTGGCGCTGTACCGCGGCAAGGAAGCGGGCAGGAACCGCGTCGTGGTGAGCTAGAATCCTGCGCCCGATGAAGACGACGTTCCTCGAATTCGAACAGCCGATCGCCGAGCTCGAGAGCCGCATCGAGGAGCTGCGCTTCGTGCAGGACGACTCGGCGGTGGACATCTCCGAGGAGATCCAGCGCCTGACCAAGAAGAGCCAGGCGCTGACCAAGGAGATCTACGCCAAGCTCACGCCCTGGCAGGTGGCGCAGGTGGCGCGCCACCCGCAGCGGCCCTACACGCTGGACTACGTGAACGCCCTGTTCACCGGCTTCGAGGAGCTGCACGGCGACCGCATGTTCGCCGAGGACGCCTCCATCGTCGGCGGGCTGGCGCGCTTCGACGGCCTGCCCTGCGTGGTGCTCGGCCACCAGAAGGGGCGCGACACCAAGGAGAAGATCGCGCGCAATTTCGGCATGCCCAAGCCCGAGGGCTACCGCAAGGCGCTGCGCCTGATGCAGCTCGCCGAGAAGTTCGAGCTGCCGGTGTTCACCTTCGTCGACACGCCGGGCGCCTATCCGGGCATCGACGCCGAGGAGCGCGGCCAGTCGGAGGCGATCGGCAGGAATCTCTACGCGATGGCCGCGCTGCGCACGCCGATCATCGTGTCGATCATCGGCGAGGGTGGCTCGGGCGGAGCGCTGGCGATCGCGGTGGGC
>DASTHP010000238.1:0-6425 GCA_035718125.1 Burkholderiales bacterium
GCGAGGTAGTTGCCCTGCTTCACGACCCTGAGCACGTCCCACCAGGTGGCGAGGTGGTGCAGGCGCACGCCCAGCTCCTGCATCACCTTCTTCGACTCGGGAAAGATGTCGTAGTAGAAGTTCACGAACACGTGCTCGACGACCGCGCCGGCGTCGCGCAGGGCCTTGCAGAAATTGATCTTGGAGCGCCCGTCGGTGGTGAGATCCTCCACCAGCAGCGTCCTTGCGCCTTCGCGCACGTCGCCCTCGATCTGCGCGTTGCGCCCGAAACCCTTGGGCTTCTTGCGGATGTACTGCATCGGCAGCCCGAGCCGGTCGGCGATCCACGCGGCATACGGGATGCCCGCGGTCTCGCCCCCGGCCACCACGTCGAACTGCTCGAAGCCGGCGTCGCGCGCGAGCGTCGCGCAGGCGAAATCCACCAGCTGCGCGCGGATGCGCGGGTAGAAGATGAGCTTGCGGCAGTCGATGTAGACCGGGCTCGCCCAGCCCGAGGTGAAGATGAAGGGCTTGTCCTCGGAGAACAGCACCGCCTTCACTTCGAGGAGCATCTTCGCGGTGGTCTCGGCGATGAATTCGCGATCCGCGGCGTGCATGGCGGGCGGATTCTAACAGGTCAAGGTTCGTGGCAGACGCCCCGGGGGCGTCAACGGCCGCCGCAGCGGCGCGTTAGAATCCGCGCACCGTACTGCACTGCTGCAAAGGAGGCCATGATGCTGCGCAAATTGCTCACCGCCGCGCTGCTGTTCGCCCTGGCCGGCGCGCTGCCGGCGGCGCGCGCGCAGAGTCCCGAGGCGAAGGCGGAGAAGGAGCGCCTCGCGCGCGAGGCCAAGATCCGCGCCGCCGCGAAGTCCTGGCGCTGCGTGGCGAAGGACGGCAAGAAATACTACGGGGCCACGCAGCCGCCGCAGTGCAGGGACGTCGCGGTCGAGGCGCTCTCCGCGCAGGGCATGGTGATCGGCCGCATCGAGGCGCCGCTCACGCCCGAGCAGCGCGCGGCGCGCGACGCCGCGGCACAGAAGAATGCTGCCGCCGAGCAGGCGCGGCGCGACGCCGAGGCCGCCGCCAAGGTGCAGGCGCGCCGCGACCAGGCGCTGCTGCAGACCTACACGAGCGAGCGCGACATCGAGTCGGTGCGCCAGCGCGCCATCGCCGACAACCAGCGCGCCACCGAGCAGGTCGAGGCGCGCATCGCGGCGCTGAAGAGGCGCCAGGAAGCGCTGTCCAAGGAAGCGGCGGCGATCAAGGCGAGCGGCAAGCAGCGCGACGGCTTCGAGCAGGACGTGAAGGCGGTGGCCTACGACCTGCAGCTGCAGGGGCAGCTGCTCGAATCGCGCAAGCGCGAGGCGGACGCCATCAACGCGCGCTACGACGAGGAAAAGCGCAAGTACCTCGAGCTCACCCAGGGCGCCGCGAAAAAATAACCGGCGCGCGGGCGCGCGGCCCGTTCAGGGCCTGCCCAGCTTCGCCTTCAGGATGGCATTCACCTGCGCGGGGTTGGCCTTGCCCTGCGTCGCCTTCATCACCTGGCCGACGAGCGCATTGAAGGCCTTCTCCTTGCCTGCGCGATAGTCCTCGACCTGCCTGGCGTTCTTCGCCAGAACGTCGTCGACGACCTTTTCGATGGCGCCCGCGTCGGAAACTTGCTGCAGGCCCCGCTTCGCGATCACCTCGTCCACGCCTTGGTCGCCCGACCAGACGGCCTCGATCACTTCCTTCACCATCTTCCCGGAAAGCGTGCCGTCCTCGACCTTTTCGGCCAGGCGGCGTAGCTGCTCAGGCGTGACGCGGCTCGCCGCAATGTCGAGGCCCGACTCGTTCAGCTTCGCGCTGAGCGGGCCGCTGATCCAGTTGGCGATGTCCTGGCGCCTTGCCGCCGGCGTCTTCTCGAGCGCCGCGAGGGCATAGCTGGAGGTCTCGATGCTCGTGGTGAGCAGGCTAGCCTGCGCCGGCGTCAATGCGTACAGGCTCACCAGTCTTGCGCGGCGCGCCTCCGGCAGCTCGGGCAGCGAGGCCCGCGCCCTGGCGAGCAGCGCGTCGCTCACCACCAGCGGCAGCAGGTCGGGATCCGGGAAGTAGCGGTAGTCCTGCGCATCCTCCTTGGAGCGCATCGAGCGCGTCTCACCCTTGTCCGGGTCGTACAGCCGCGTCTCCTGCGCGATGCGGCCGCCGTCCTCGAGAATCTCGATCTGGCGCCGCGCTTCGAACGCGATCGCCTGCTCCATGAACAGGAACGAGTTCAGGTTCTTGATCTCGCAGCGCGTGCCGAGCTTCTCGTCACCCTGCTTGCGCACCGACACGTTGGCGTCGCAGCGGAACGAACCCTCCTGCATGTTGCCGTCGCAGATGCCGATCCAGCGCACCAGCGCGTGCAGCGTGCGCGCGTAGGCGACCGCCTCCTGCGCGCCGCGCAGCTCCGGCTCGGAGACGATCTCGAGCAAGGGAGTCCCCGCGCGGTTCAGGTCGATCCCGGTCATGCCGTGGAAATCCTCGTGCAGCGACTTGCCTGCGTCCTCCTCCAGATGCGCGCGCGTGAGCCGCACGGTCTTCTCCACGCCGCCGGCGAGCACGATGCGCACCTCGCCGCCGGTGACGATCGGCAGCTCGTACTGGCTGATCTGGTAGCCCTTCGGCAGGTCGGGGTAGAAGTAATTCTTGCGCGCGAATACCGAGCGGCGATTGATGTTCCAGCCCGGCCGCCGTTCGCCGCCGACTGCGAGTCCAAACCGGATCGCGCAATCCACCGCCGCAGCGTTCGCCACCGGCAGCACGCCCGGCAACGCGATGTCCACCGCGCAGGCCTGCGTGTTGGGCGGCGCGCCGAATGCGGTCGCGGCGCCCGAGAACATCTTGCTGCGCGTGGCGAGCTGCGCGTGGGTCTCGATGCCGACGACGATTTCCCAGGCCATGGCGGGCGCGCTCCCGGCCTATTGCCGCGCCTGCGGGCGCAGGAGCTGGCAGGCGCCGCTGCGCTCCACCAGCACCGGCTCGAGGTAGGCCTGCGAGCCGCAGTGCTCGGTGCAGTCCTCCGCCGCCACGCGCACGTAGTCGCCGAGATCGCGCAGCGTCACCTTGCAGCGGCCCGCGACGAAGCGCAGCCCGCCGCTGTAGGCCTGCTGCGTGAGCTCGGCCAGCGCGCAGCTGTGGCCCGCCGGCGCGACCTGCGAGCGCCATTCGAGGCTCTTGAGCTTGCCTTGCTCCACGGCGTAGGCGAGCGTGGCGCTGTAGCGGCCCGCCGCCGATTCGCAGCGCACCTGCGCGCTGTAGTCCGCCATCGCGGGAAACTGCTCGCCGAACTCGAAGCGCTCGCGCTCCTGGCCGCCGGGCGCATAGCGCGTGCCCCTGAGGGTGGCGCCGCTCCACGTGCCCTGCAGGCTCGCCGTCCCGGGCCTGCCGTAGAGGATGGGGGAATTGCCTTCCTTGAGGAAGGTGACGCCGAGCTCCCGGCTGCGCTCGCCCTCGACGAAGCGCTGCTGCATGGTCGGCAGGATCAGGTATTCGCCCGAGAGCCGCGCCGAGCCGTCGGCGCGCGGCGTGACGTAAAGGCTCATCAGCGCCGCACGCCCGCCGATCTGCCCGAGCAGCTCGCGCAACTCGCCCGGCTCCTGCGCGAGCGCCGGCGCCGCGGCGAGCGCGAGCAGGGCCGCGATGCGCTTCACAGCGGCGCCTCTTTCGGCACGCGCCGGTGCCAATCGGTGGCGCGCTGGTACTGGTGCGCCACGCCGAGCATGCGCGCCTCGGCGAAGTAGTCGCCCATGATCTGCAGGCCCACCGGCAGGCCCTTGCCGTCGAAGCCGCAGGGGATCGACAGCCCCGGCAGGCCGGCGAGCGGCGCGGGGATGGTGAAGATGTCGTTCAGGTACATCTGCACGGGGTCTTCGGTCTTGGCGCCCAGCGCGAACGCGGTGGTGGGCGAAGTCGGCCCCATGATGACGTCACAGCGCTTGAACGCCTCGCTGAAATCCCGCGCGATCAGCCGCCGCACCTTCTGCGCCTTGAGGTAGTAGGCGTCATAGTAGCCGTGCGAGAGCACGTAGGTGCCGATCAGTATCCGGCGCTTGACCTCCGCGCCAAAGCCCTCCGCGCGCGTGCGGCAATACATGTCGACGAGGTCCGCGTACGCCTTCGCGCGGTGGCCGTAGCGAACGCCATCGAAGCGCGAGAGATTGGAGGAGGCCTCGGCCGGGGCGATGACGTAGTACACCGGCACCGCGAGCGCCGTGTTCGGCAGCTCGACGGGGAGCGTGCGCGCGCCCTGCGATTCGAACCAGGCGATCGCCTCGCGCACGCGCGCGAGCACGTCCGGCTCCACGCCCGCGCCGAAATACTCCGCCGGCAGGCCGATGCGCAGGCCCGCGAGCGGCGCCTCGAGCGTCCGCGTGTAGTCTTCGCGCGGCCGCTCGAGGCTGGTCGAATCGCGCGCGTCGTGGCCGGCCATCACGTTGAGCAGGTGCGCGAGGTCGGCAGCGCTTTTCGCGAGCGGCCCGCCCTGGTCGAGCGAGGAGGCGAAGGCGATCATGCCGTAGCGCGACACCAGCCCGTAGGTGGGCTTCAGGCCGCAGACCCCGGTCAGCGCCGCCGGCTGCCGGATCGAGCCGCCGGTGTCGGTGCCGGTCGCGGCGGGTGCCAGGCGCGCGGCCACGGCAGCGGCCGAGCCGCCCGAGGACCCCCCCGGCACCAGGCGCCGGTCCCAGGGGTTGCGCACCGGTCCGAAGTGGGAGGTCTCGTTGGACGAGCCCATGGCGAATTCGTCCATGTTGGTCTTGCCGAGCAGCACCGCGCCGCCGCGTGCGAACTGCTCGATTACATGGGCGTCGTAGGGGCTGCGGTAGCCCTCGAGCATCCGCGAGCCGCAGGTGGTGGGCAGCTCGCGCGTGCAGAAGATGTCCTTGTGAGCGATCGGCATGCCCGTCAGCGGTCCTGCCTCGCCGCGGGCGCGCCGCTCGTCGGCCGCGCGGGCTTGGGCCAGGCTTGTCTCTTCGTCCACTGCGACGAAGGTGTTCAGCGCGCCGTCCAGTTGCCGGATGCGCGCGAGGAACGCTCGCGTCAACTCGACCGAGGAGACTTTCTTCGCGGCGAGCGCCGCCTGCAGCTCGGTGAGACTGGAGTCGAGCACGAGGGGCGCCTCTGACCTACTCGATGACCTTTGGGACGAGGTAAAGGCCACCCTCGACGGCAGGCGCCCCCGCCTGGCACGCGGCGCGCTGGTCGGCCTCGGTCACCTGGTCATCGCGCAGGGGCTGCACCACGTCCAGCGCGTGCGACATGGGCTCGATACCCGTGGTGTCGACCGCCTGCAGCTGGTCGATGAGGCCAAGGACCCGGTTCAGGCGCTCGCGCACCTCGGCGGATTCCGCCTGCCCGATGTCGATTCGGGCGAGCCTGGCGATGCGTCGGATCTGGTCGTCGGAAAGCGACATTGCGCCGCGGCAAAAAGTGTCGTCAAGCCCGGCATGGAGCTTGCCGGGCGCCTGGTTGCGAGTATTATATGCCCTTTGGCGACACGGCCTTAGCGAACAAAGTTAAGGCTCAACGACGAAACGGGCGAAGACCACGGACATGTTCGGATTCCTGCGCAGTTATTTTTCCAATGATCTCGCGATCGACCTCGGCACCGCGAACACGCTGATCTACGTGCGCGGCAAAGGCATCGTGCTCGACGAACCCTCGGTCGTGGCGATCCGCCAGGAAGGCGGACCGAACGCGAAGAAGACCATCCAGGCGGTGGGCAGGGAAGCCAAGATGATGCTCGGCAAGACGCCGGGCAACATCGTCGCCATCCGCCCGATGAAGGACGGCGTGATCGCCGACTTCACCATCACCGAGCAGATGTTGAAGCAGTTCATCAAGAAGGTGCACGACAACAAGCTGTTCTCGCCTTCGCCGCGCATCATCATCTGCGTGCCCTGCGGCTCGACGCAGGTGGAGCGGCGCGCGATCCGCGAGAGCGCGATCGGCGCGGGCGCGGGCCAGGTGTACCTGATCGAAGAGCCGATGGCGGCCGCGATCGGCGCCGATCTGCCGGTGGCGGAAGCGACCGGCTCGATGGTCGTGGACATCGGCGGCGGCACCACCGAAGTCGGCGTCATCTCGCTCGGCGGCATGGTGTACTCCGGATCGGTGCGCGTCGGCGGCGACAAGTTCGACGAGGCGATCATCAATTACATCCGCCGCAATTACGGCATGCTGATCGGCGAGACCACTGCCGAAACCATCAAGAAGGAAATCGGCTCCGCGTTCCCCGGCTCCGAGGTGAAGGAAATGGAAGTGAAGGGCCGCAACCTCGCCGAGGGAATTCCGCGCAGCTTCACCATTTCATCGAACGAGATCCTCGAGGCGCTCACCGAGCCGCTCAACCAGATCGTCGGCTCGGTGAAGTCCGCGCTCGAGCAGACCCCGCCGGAGCTCGGCGCCGACATCGCCGA
>DASTHP010000239.1:0-8954 GCA_035718125.1 Burkholderiales bacterium
CACCAGGTCGCCTACCCGGACGGACTCCACGGGCACCTCGATCTCCTGGCCGTCGCGGCGTACGCGCGCGCGCTCGGGCCGCAGCGCCTGCAGCGCGCGGATCGCCTCGGTGGTCTGGCGCTTGGCGCGATGCTCGAGCCACTTGCCAAGCAGCACCAGCGTGACGACCGCGGCGCCTGCCTCGAAATAGAGGTGCGGCATGCCATGTTCCCAATGCCGGATGAGCAGGTAGACCGAGAGCGCGTAGGCCGCGCTCGTGCCGAGCGCGACCAGCAGGTCCATGTTCCCGGTACGCGCCATGAGCGCCTTCCAGCCGGCCCGGTAAAACCTCGCGCCGAATACGAACTGCACTGGCGTGGCGAGCATGAGTTGCACCCACCCCGGCAGCGCCCATTGGGCGCCGAAGGGCTGGAGGAGCATCGGCAGAAGGAGCGGCAGCGTGAGCGCCGCGGAGGCGGCGACCGGCCACCAGGCGCGGTCGGCGGACGGCGCCCGCGGCGCGGGCGCCAGGCGCGCTTCGTAGCCGGCCTTGTGCACCGCCTCGACGAGCGATTCGGGCCTCGCGCCGGCTGCGAGCGTCACGGTGGCCGTCTCGGTGGCGAGATTGACCTCGGCGCTGCCCACGCCGGGGACCTTCTTGAGCGCCTTTTCGACGCGCGCCACGCAGGAGGCGCAGGTCATGCCCTCGATCGGCAGGCGGATCTGGATGCTGGTTTCCACGGCGGGTCCTTTCAGGTCGGCTTTCGACCCGTGCAGCCTGAAGTCTGCCACCATTGGAGGGTCAAGGCAGGGGAAAGGTTCTTGCGTTTGAGGTGGGTCAAAGGCTTGACCCTGCCCCCGTGGGAAGGTGGAGGCTGTGTGCCAGGCTTCGATTTGCGGAGCCCGTGACAACGGAGCGGAAGATGATCGAACTCAAGGTACCGGACATGACCTGCGGCCACTGCGTCAGCACCATCACCAAGGCGGTCAAGGAGCTGGACGCCTCGGCCAAGGTCGAGGTGTCGCTTCCCGAACACCGCGTGCGCGTGGACAGCAAAGCGTCGCAGGAAGACCTCGTGCGCAGCATTGCCGAGGCCGGTTACACCCCCGAAGCTATTTGAGCCGGCGACCGAAGTCGCGCAGCACCTCGCGCGCGCAGTTGTGGCCTGGCGCCCCAGTGACGCCTCCGCCCGGGTGTGCGCCCGAGCCGCACAGGTACAGGCCCTTCACGGGTGTGCGGTAATCGGCATGCCCGAGCACCGGCCGCGCCGACCATAGCTGATCCAGCGAAAGCTGGCCGTGGAAGATGTCGCCGCCCACCAGTCCGAAGTCGCGCTCGAGATCGGCAGGAGACAGCGCGCTGCGCGCGATGACGCTCGCCTTGAAGCCTGGCGCGTGCGAATCCACCAGGTCGAGAATGCGCGCCACCGCTTCGTCCTTGCGCGCGGCCCAGTCGGTTTCGGGCGCGAAGTGCTGGCAAAACAGGCTCGCAACGTGCGCGCCTGTCGGCGCCAGAGTGTCATCGAGCGTGCTCGGGATGACCATCTCGACGATGGGTGCGCGCGCGATGCCCTCGGCACGCGCATCGAGGTACGCGCGTTCCATGTAGCTCAGCGACGGCGCCATGATGATGCCGGAGGCGTGGTGCGGGCCCGGCTCGGGAAGGCAGGCAAAACGCGGCAGCGCGGACAGCGCGACGTTCATGCGGAAGGTGGCCGAGGCGCACTTGTAGCGCTCGATGCGCTCGCGAAAATCGCGCTCCAGCAGGGCCGCATCGACCATCTTCAGGAACAACAGCTTCGGGTTGACGTTAGCCACGATCGCGCGCCCGGCAAGCTCCCGGCCATCCTCGAGCACGACCGCCCCCTCGCGCACCTGTGCGACGGGGGCATTGCATTCGATCGCCACGCCCAGGCGCCGCGCTTCGCCGGCGAGCGCCTCGCTGATCGCACCCATGCCGCCGATGGCATGGCCCCATTGCCCGCGCTTGCCGTTCACCTCGCCGAAGCAGTGATGCAGCAGCACGTAGGCGGTGCCTGCGTGGTAGGGACTCGCAAAGTTGCCGACGACGGCATCGAAGGCAAAGGCCGCCTTGACCGGCTCCGACTCGAACCAGTCCTCGAGCCAGTCCGCCGCGCTGCGCGTGAACAGCCCCAGGAGGTCACGCCGCGCCCGCATGTCGAGCGTCTTCAGACGGCGCCCCACCTGGAACGCCGCATAGGCATCGCGCACGCCGCCGCCGACGTTGGGCGGCGTCTCGAGCACGGCCGCGCGCAGGACATCGGCGACGCGCTCGAGCGTCGCCCTGTAAGCCGGCAGCCGTTCGGCGTCGCGCGCCGAGAATTTCGCGAACTCGCGCTGCGTGGCCTCGAGTCCGCCGCCGACCTTCAGGTAGCCGTCCGCCAGCGGCAGGAAGTTGGCGAGCGGCCGCTCCACGATGCGCAGGCCGTGATCGGCGAGCCGCAGGTCGCGGATCACCTTCGCCTGCAGCAGGCTCACCGTGTACGCGGCCACGGAATTGCGAAAGCCGGGATGGAATTCCTCGGTCACCGCCGCGCCGCCGACGCGTGGCCGGCGCTCGAGCACCTTGACCTTCAGCCCGCCGCGCGCGAGGTAGCAGGCGCAGGCGAGTCCGTTGTGCCCCGCGCCGATGACGAGCGCGTCGGTGCGGCTCACCGCCCTACTCGACCGTGACGGACTTGGCGAGATTGCGCGGCTTGTCCACGTCGGTGCCGCGCGCCAGCGCCGTGTGGTAGGCGAGCAGCTGCAGCGGCACCACGTGCAGGATCGGCGAGAGCAGCCCGTAGTGCTCGGGCAGGCGGACGACGTGCATGCCCTCCTGCGCCGCAATGCGCGTGTCGGCGTCCGCGAGTACGTAGAGCTCGCCGCCGCGCGCGCGCACCTCCTGCATGTTCGACTTCAGCTTCTCCAGCAGCGCGTCGTTCGGCGCCACGGTCACCACCGGCATTTCCTGCGTGACCAGGGCGAGCGGCCCGTGCTTCAACTCGCCCGCGGGATAGGCCTCGGCATGCACGTAGGAGATCTCTTTGAGCTTGAGCGCACCCTCCAGCGCAATTGGGTAGTGCAGCCCGCGCCCGAGGAAGAGGGCGTGCTCCTTCTTGGCGAAGCGCTCGGCCCACGCGATCAGTTGCGGCTCCAGCGCGAGCGCCGCCGCAAGCGCCTGCGGCAGGTGGCGCAGGCGCCGCAGGTGCCGCGCCTCCTCGCGCGCGGGCAGCCGCCGGCGCAGCTTGGCGAGCACCAGGGCGAGCAGGAACAGCGCCGTGAGCTGGGTGGTGAAGGCCTTGGTCGAGGCGACGCCGATTTCCGTGCCGGCGTGCGTGAGGAACTTCAGCCGCGTCTCGCGCACCATGGCGCTCGAGGCGACGTTGCAGATGGCGAGCGTGCGCTTCTGGCCGAGACTGCGCGCGTGGCGCAGCGCGGCCAGCGTGTCCGCGGTCTCGCCGGATTGCGACACCACCACCACCAGCGTCGCCGGGTCCGGCACGCTGTCGCGGTAGCGGTACTCGCTCGCGATTTCCACCTGCGTCGGCAGCCGCGCCAGCGACTCGATCCAGTATTTCGCCGTGAGCCCCGAGTAGTAGCTGGTGCCGCAGGCGAGCACCAGCACCTGCCGGACGCCTTGCAACGTGCGCTGCGCGTTCTTGCCGAAGAGCGCTGGCGATACCGCCTCTACGCCCTCCAGCGTAGCGGCCACGGCGCTCGGCTGCTCGAAAATCTCTTTCTGCATGAAGTGCCGGTAGGGGCCCAGTTCGACGGTGGCGCTGCCCGCCTGCACCGTGCGCACTTCGCGCTTCGCCTCGCGATCCGCTGCGTCGCGCACGCGGAAGCTCTGCAAGTCGATCTCCGCGACGTCGCCTTCCTCGAGAAAGGCGATGCGCTCGGTGGTCCCGGCGAGCGCCAAGGCGTCGGAAGCGAGGAACATCTCGCCCTTGCCCACGCCGATCACCAGCGGGCTGCCCGCGCGCGCGCCGACCACGCGGTGCGGCTGGCTCTTCGCCACCACCGCGATCGCATAGGCGCCGGTAACCCGCTTCACGGCGCGGCGCACGGCCTGGAACAGGTCGCCCTGGTAGCAGCTGTGCACCAGGTGCGTGATCACCTCGGTGTCGGTCTGGCTGTCGAACTCGTAGCCCTTGCCCTTGAGCTCCTCGCGCAGCTCCTCGTAGTTCTCGATGATGCCGTTGTGCACCAGCGCGATCTCGCCGCGCGACACCATGGGATGGGCGTTCCTCGTCACCGGCGCGCCGTGCGTCGCCCAGCGCGTGTGCGCGATGCCCGTCTCGGCCTCGAGCTTCTGCTTGCGGACCTGGCCGGCGAGGTCCTCGACGCGCGCCACGCTGCGCACCCGCGCGAGCTCGCCCGCGCCCAGGGTGGCCACGCCGCAGGAATCGTAGCCGCGGTATTCCAGGCGGCGCAGGCCTTCGATCAGCACGGGCACGATGTCGCGCCGCGCCGCGGCGCCTACGATTCCACACATGGCCTTAGCTCTTCTTCCTCGGCGCCTTCCAGTGCGGCAGCGACACCTGCCGGGCGCGCGCCACGGTGAGCTGCCCCGGCGGCGTGCTCTTGCTGATGGTCGAGCCCGCGCCGATGTAGGAGCCCTTGGCGATCGTCACGGGCGCGACCAGCGTCGCATCCGACCCGATGAACGCTTCATCCTCGATCACCGTCCGGTGCTTGGCGGCGCCGTCATAGTTGCAGGTGATGGTGCCGGCGCCGATGTTGACGCGCGCCCCGACCTCGGAGTCGCCAATGTAGGAAAGATGATTGGCCTTCGAGCCGGCACCGACGCGGCTCGCCTTCAGCTCGACGAAGTTGCCGATATGCACCTCGTCGCCGAGGCTCACGCCGGGCCTGGTCCGGGCAAAGGGCCCGATGCGGCACCGTGCGCCGATCGTGGCCGCATCGAGATGCGAGAAGGCGAGGATTTCGGTGTCCGCGCCGACCGTCACGTTGCGCAGCACGCAATTGGGGCCCACGCGCACGCGATCCCCGAGCTTCACCTCGCCCTCGAAAATGCAATTCACGTCGATCGACACGTCGCGCCCGCAGGCGAGCTCGCCGCGCACGTCCACGCGCCACAGGTCGGCGAGCGCCACGCCGGCTTCGAGCAGCTTTCTCGCCTGCGCATTCTGATGCGCGCGCTCCAGCAGGGCGAGCTCGTGACGCGAATTCACGCCGGCCACTTCCCAGGGATCCTGCGCCTTCACTGCCGCGACGGCGACGCCATCCTTCGCGGCAAGCGCGATCACGTCGGTGAGGTAATACTCCTTCTGCGCATTCGCCGGCTTCACCTGCGCCAGCCACTTCGCCAGGCGCTCGACGGGCGCCGCGAGGAACCCCGCGTACCACTCGCGGATGCGCAACTCCTTCGCGCTCGCGTCCTTGTGCTCGACGACACGGCGCACGCGCTTGCGCGCGTCGCGCACCACGCGCCCATAGCCGGTCGCGTCCGTGAGCTCCGAGGTGCAGATGGCAAGGCCCCCGCGCGACGCCTCCACGAGGTGCTGGAGGGTCTCGGCGCGCACCAGCGGCACATCCCCGTTCAGCACCAGCACCTGGGCGCCGCGCGCCACCTTGGGCAGCGCCTGTGCGAGCGCGTGCCCGGTACCGAGCTGCGTCGCCTGCTCCACCCACTCGAGCTTCGCGCCCTCGAACGCCGCACGCACGTCGGCGCCGCCGTGACCGTGCACGACCAGGATCTGCTTGGGCTTCAGGGCGCGCGCGGTATCGAGCACGTGCGCGAGGAGCGGCCGGCCCGCCAGCCGATGCAGCACTTTCGGCAGCGCCGAGTGCATGCGTTTTCCCTGCCCGGCGGCGAGCACGACCACGGCGAGACTCATGGCGGCCGATTCTAGCATCGCGCTTCTGGCGAACTCCTTGAAAGATTGTGGAAAAGCGCCGTAACATGACACTTCAATGACCGTGTCAGGCGCGTGAACAGCGAAGTCCTCGAAATTGTCTTCAGGCTGGTGGCGGCCCTCGCCGCCGGCGGCATCATCGGACTGGAGCGCAGCTTTCGCGGCCGTGCCGCGGGGTTTCGCACGCATGCGCTGGTGTGCCTCGCTTCGAGCCTGCTGATGCTGGTCACGGTGTATGAGCACCAGTGGTTCTCCGCGCACGGGGGCTCGCGCGTGGTGGTGGATCCCACGCGCATGGCGCAGGGGATCATGACCGGCATCGGCTTTCTCGGCGCCGGGGTCATCGTCAAGGAAGGTCTTACGGTGCGCGGGCTCACCACCGCGGCGTCGATCTGGGTCACCGCGGCGATCGGCATCCTCACCGGGATCGGCTTTTACTTCGCCGCGGGCATCGGCGTGGTCCTGACGCTGGGCACGCTGTCGGTGTTCCGCTGGATCGAAGGCAAGATGCCGACCGAGCTGTACGCCAACTTCACCGTGCGTTTCGCGCGCGAAGCGGTGATGCCGGAACCCGCGCTGCGCGAGCTGGTGGCGCGCCACGGCTTCTCGGTGGCGAACCTCAACTACCGCCTGCTCGGCGAAGGCGGCCAGTTCGAGTACCGCATGGTCATGCGTACGTTGAAGAGCGACAACGTGCGCAGCCTGTCCGAGGCGCTGAACGCCGATCGCGCGGTCGTCGAGTACCGCATTTCGCCCGCGAGCGACTAGCGAGCGCGGGGCTGCGCGCCGCTAGCGCGGCAGCTCGGAGAACCCCATCAGGAATTCGTCGACCGCGCGCGCCGCCTGACGGCCTTCGCGGATCGCCCAGACCACGAGCGACTGCCCGCGGCGCATGTCGCCCGCGGTGAAAACTTTCGGCACGCTGGTGGCATAGCAGCCCGCGCCCTCCGTGGCGGCCCTGGCGTTGCCACGCGCGTCCTTGGCGACGCCGAGCGCATCGAGCACCGACTGCACCGGCGACACGAAACCCATCGCCAGCAGCACGAGGTCGGCGGGAATCTCGAATTCCGAGCCCTTGATCTCGGCAGGCTTGCCGTCTTTCCACTCGAGCTTCACCGCGCGCAGCGCCCTTACCCGACCGCCTTCGCCGATGAAAGCCTTGGTGGCCACCGACCAGTCGCGCTCGACGCCCTCCTCATGCGAGGAGGACGTGCGCAACCGCGTCGGCCAGTAAGGCCACACGGGGTTGTTCTCCGGGTCGGGCGGCATCGGCAGCAGTTCGAACTGCGTGACGGACGCGGCGCCATGGCGATTGGAGGTGCCCACGCAGTCCGACCCCGTATCGCCACCGCCGATGACCACCACGTGCTTGCCGTTCGCCCACAGCTCCTTCACGTTCTTGTCGCCCGCCACGCGCCGGTTCTGCAGCGGCAGGAAATCCATCGCGAAGTGCACGCCTTCGAGATCGCGTCCCGGCACCGGCAGGTCGCGCGGCACTTCCGCGCCGCCCGCAAGCACCACCGCGTCATAACCCGCGAGCAGTTTCTTCGGGTCCACCGGGCGCGCCTGCGCGTTGCCGGCACCCACCGGCGCCGCTCCGATCACGTGGTTGGTGCGGAACTCGACGCCCTCGGCCTTCATCTGCTCGAGGCGCCGGTCGATGAGCCACTTCTCCATCTTGAAGTCCGGGATGCCGTAGCGCAGCAGCCCCCCGGCGCGGTCGTTCTTCTCGAATACCGTCACCGCGTGTCCCACGCGCGCGAGCTGCTGCGCGCAGGCGAGTCCCGCGGGACCGGAGCCGATCACGGCGACCTTCTTGCCGGTCCTCGTGGCGGCAGGCTGCGGCGCCACCCATCCCGCTTCCCAGGCGCGGTCGATGATCGCGTGCTCGATGGACTTGATGCCGACCGGATCGTTGTTGATGCGCAGCACGCACGCCTCCTCGCAGGGCGCCGGGCATACGCGGCCGGTGAACTCGGGAAAGTTGTTGGTCGAGTGCAGCGTCTCGATGGCGAGCTTCCAGTCGCCGCGGTACACCAGGTCGTTCCAGTCCGGGATGATGTTGTTGACCGGGCACCCGGACATGCAGAACGGCGTGCCGCAGTCCATGCAGCGCGCGCCCTGGACCTTCGCCTCCTCGTCGGTGAGGTGGACGACGAACTCGCGGTAGTGCTTCTTGCGCGCTTCCTTGTCTTCGCTCGCTTCCTGCAGCCGCTGGTACTCGAGGAAACCCGTGACCTTGCCCATGACTTGCCTGTCTCTCGTGCGAATGTCGGGGAATCGCAAGGGGGCCGAGCCCCCTTGCAGCTGGCCTGCTATGCCGCCGCTTTCTTCTGCGCTGCGGCGAGCTCAGCGAGCGCGCGCCGGTATTCCTTCGGGAATACCTTCACGAAGCGGCCGCGCCAGCTCGCCCACTGCTCGAGGATCTGGCGCGCGCGCTTGCTGCCGGTGTGCTTCGCGTGGCTCTCGATCATCGCGCGCAGGATCGCTTCGTCGGCCTGGCCAAGGTGCCAGTACTCGCGGCCGAGCTTGCCCTGCTGCTCCGACTCCGACAGCACGGGCTCCAGGTCGACCATCGCGGCATTGCAGCGCGTTGCGAAATCGCCCTCGGCGTCGAGCACGTAGGCAATGCCGCCGGACATGCCGGCCGCGAAGTTGCGCCCGGTCTGGCCGAGCACCGCCACCGTGCCGCCGGTCATGTACTCGCAGCCATGGTCGCCCACGCCTTCCACCACCGCCGTGGCGCCGGAGTTGCGCACGGCGAAGCGCTCGCCGGCGACGCCGCGGAAATAGGCCTCGCCCGCGATGGCGCCATAGAGCACCACGTTGCCGGTGATGATGTTCTCGGTGGGCTCGCCGCGGAACTTGGGCGAGGGCTGCACCGAGATGCGTCCGCCCGAGAGGCCCTTGCCGCAGTAGTCATTGGTGTCGCCGATCAGGTCGAGCGTAACCCCGCGCGCGAGGAACGCGCCGAAGCTCTGGCCCGCCGAGCCGGCGAAGCGCGCGTGGATCGTGTCCGCCGGCAGTCCCTCGTGCCCGTAGCGCTTGGCAATCTCGTGCGACAGCAGCGTGCCGACCGTGCGGTTGATGTTG
>DASTHP010000240.1:0-3808 GCA_035718125.1 Burkholderiales bacterium
GCGCGCGAGCGTCGAGCTGGTGTTCGACAACTCGCTGGGCCGCGCGGGCGGTCAGTGGAGCCAGTACGCGGAGATTTCCGTCAAGCGCGTGCTGCAGCGCGACGGCGAGTCCTCCTACCACATCAACAACCAGCATGTGCGTCGGCGCGACATCACCGACATGTTCCTCGGCACCGGCCTCGGGCCGCGCGCCTACGCCATCATCGAGCAGGGCATGATCTCGCGGGTCATCGAGGCGAAGCCCGAGGAGCTGCGCGTATTCCTCGAGGAGGCGGCGGGCATCTCGCGCTACAAGGAGCGGCGCCGGGAGACCGAGAGCCGCCTGGCCGACACGCGGGAGAACCTCGCCCGCGTGACCGACATCCGCATCGAGCTGGGCACGCAGATCGAGAAGCTGGACGCGCAGGCCAAGGTGGCGACGCGCTACCAGGAATTCCAGTCCGAGCTGCAGTTCAAGCAGCAGCTGCTGTGGTTCCTGCGCCGCCGCGATGCGGCGGCCGAGCGCGAGCGCCATGCGCAGGAGATCGCGAAGCACGCCAACGAGCTGGAAGCCCGCACGGCGACGCTGCGCGAGGTGGAGAGCCGTGTCGAGACCGCGCGCAGCGCGCACTACAGCGCCGGCGACGCGATGAATGCGGCGCAAGCGGCGCTGTATGCCGCGAATGCCGAAGTCGCGCGGCTCGAGTCCGAGCTGCGCCACGTGGAGGAAACGCGACAGCGCCTGGAGTTCCAGCACGCCGAACGCCGCACGCAGCTCGCCTCCTGGCGCGAGCAGCGCGCGCAGCTCACGCAGGCGCTGCACCTGTGGGTCGGGCGTGCCGAGGGCGCGCGCCGCCGCGTGGCCGAGGCGCAGGCGCGCCTTGCAGCGGAGAGCGCGCGGCTGCCCGAGGCCGAGCGGGCGTTCCGCGCGGCGCAGGAGCAGCTCACCGAGGCGCGCAGCCAGCTGCTGCGCGCGGAGAGCCGGGCACAGCTCGAGCAGTCGAACCTCTCCCACCTGGACCGGGGCCTGCAGTCACTCGCGCAGCGGCGCGAGCGGCTGGCGGCTGAGCTGCAGTCGCTGCAGCAGCCGGACGCCGCGGCGCTCGCCGAGCACCAGGCGCGGCATGGCGACAGCGACGCCGCCGTCGCCTCGGCCGAGACCGACCTGGGCGCGCGGCAGGAGGAGATCGATCGCCTGGAGGGCGAGAGCGTCGCGGCGGCCGACGCGCTTTCGGCCGCCTCGCACGAGCACGCGGCGGCGGCGGCGCAGCTGGCGACGCTGGAGCAGATCCAGGCGGCGGCCGAGGACAACGCGCCGTTGCGCGGCTGGCTGGAGCGCCACGGCCTGAGCGCGCAGCCGCGCTTCTGGCAGGAAGTGCGCATCGAGCCGGGCTGGGAGGTGGCCGTCGAATCGGTGTTGCGCGAGCGCCTGCACGCGCTCGACCTCGCCGACGGGGCGGGCCTGGAGGCGGTGGCGGCCGATGTACCGCCGGCCAAGGCAGGCGTCTTCCGTCACGGCAGCGCGGGCAGCGCGGTGCCGCTGGCCGGCCAGGTCTCGCTCGCCGAGAAGGTCCACGCCAGCCTCGCCGATCTGGGTGGTGCCCTGGCCGACTGGTTTGCGCACGTCTACATCTGCGAAGGCACGCCAGGCAGCGAGGTGCGCGACCAGCTGCCCCATGGCGCGCTGCTGGTGAACCGCGAGGGCCACCAGTTCACGCGTTACACCGTCGCCTTTCACGCACCCGACCCGGCCGACGCCGGCTTGCTTGCGCGTCAGGCGGAGATCGAGGCGCTGCAGGCACGCGTGGCGGCATCGGCAGCGAACTTGGCAGAGGTCCGGCTGCGCAGCGAGCGGGCGGCTGCCGCGCTCGGCGCGCGGCAAAGCGAGCTCGAAGCGGCGCGCGATGCGCTCGCGGAGCGCCAGCAGCGGCGCCACGAGGCGCAGATCGAGCTGCTCAAGCTGCAGCAGGCGGCGGAGCGCTATCGCGAGCGCAGCGCCCAGATCGCGGCCGAGCGCGACGAACTCGAGCGCGAGGCGCAGCGCGACGAGGCGCGTCGCGCCGAGTGCCAGGCAGCGGCGGAGCGCGCTGCCGGCGAGATCACGCTGGTGCGCACGCAGCAGGACGCGGTACGCCAAGCCTACGTCGCGGCCGAAACGGCGCTGGCGGCGCAGCGCCTCGCGGGCCAGCAGTCGGAGCGCGAGGCACAGGATGCGGCGTTCGGCGAGCGCGAGTGCGCCTCGAAGATCGCCGAGATCGACAACTCGGTGAAGCTCATCGACCAGCAGATCGCGCATGCGGAGGATGAGGTCACCCGCTTGACGACGGAGCTGGCGGTCGACCCGGTCCCGGCCGTGCGTGGCGCCCTGGAGGGCGCGGTCGAGGCACGCATCGCGCGGGAGAAGACGCTCGCCGAGAGCCGCAACGCGGTGGAGGCGGCGGCGGCGGCACTGCGCGCCCTTGAGGAGGAGCGGCTGCAGGCTGAAAGCGGGCTTGCGCCGCTGCGCGATCGCATCGGCGAGTTGCGCCTCAAGGAGCAGGCCGCGCAGATCAATCACGACCAGCACGCCGGGCAGCTGCGCGAAGCCGGCGCCGACGAAGAGCGCCTGTCGGCGCAGGCCGCGGACGCGCCGCGGCCCTCGGCCCTGCAGGGCGAGATCACGCGGCTGTCGCAGGCGATCGCGGAACTGGGTGCCGTCAACCTGGCGGCGCTCGATGAGCTGAAGACCAGCCAGGAGCGCAAGGCGTTCCTCGATGCGCAGTCGGCGGACCTCGAGGAGGCGGTGCATACGCTCGAGGATGCGATCCGGCGCATCGACCGCGAGACGCGCGAGCTGCTGCGGGAGACCTTCGACAGCGTCAACCGGCACTTCGGGTCCCTGTTCCCCGTGCTGTTCGGCGGCGGCGAGGCGAAGCTGCTGATGACGGGCGAGGAGATCCTCGACGCCGGCGTGCAGGTGATGGCGCATCCCCCGGGCAAGAGGAACAGCACCATCCACCTGCTCTCGGGCGGCGAGAAGGCGCTGACCGCGATCGCCCTGGTGTTCTCGATGTTCCAGCTCAACCCGGCGCCGTTCTGCCTGCTCGACGAGGTGGACGCGCCGCTGGACGACAGCAACACCGTGCGTTTCTGCGACCTGGTGCGCCGGATGTCGGCGCAGACCCAGTTCCTGTTCATCAGCCACAACAAGATCACCATGGAGATGGCCTCGCAGCTGATCGGGGTGACGATGCCGGAATCCGGCGTGTCGCGCGTGGTCGCGGTGGACATCGACGAGGCGCTGCGCATCCGGGAGGAGCTCGCCGCCTGAGCGCGGCGGGGCAGGCGCCTCGGCCATGAGCGATCTGCAGATCGGCTTGCTGGCAGTCGGGGCGCTGGTGGTGGTGGGCGTGCTTGCCTACAACGGCTTCCAGGAGCGCCGCGCGCGGCGTGCGGCCGAGCGCGCCTTCGGCTCGTCGCATCCCGATGTCCTGATGAGCGAGCCGGGGCAGCGCCGCGAGCCTTCGTTCGAGGCGGCCCAGCGCCGCGAGCCCTTCGCCGAAAGCGCAGCGCTGCCGGACGAGCGCCTGGACTATGTGATCGAGCTCGCGCCGCGGCAGCTGGTGTCCGCGGCGGAGGTGGCGAGCCAATGGGCGCAGTTCGCGCATCGCTTCGCCGGGCGCGCGCTGTTGGCCGCGAGCCCCGACCGCCACGCCTGGCGGCCGCTGACCGCGGCGGGCAGCTGCGCGGCGATTCGCGCGGCGCTGCAGCTCGCCAGCCGTGGCGGACCGGTGGCCGAGGCGGAGCTGATCGAGTTTCGCGCCGCCGCCGACACGCTTGCCGCCGGCAT
>DASTHP010000241.1:0-10092 GCA_035718125.1 Burkholderiales bacterium
CGCCGACAGGCAGAGCATCACGTTCTCCGGCTTGCACGAGTAGCCCATGATGCCCACGCGCCAGATCTTGCCGGCGAGCGGGCCCAGCCCGGCGCCGATCTCGAGGTTGAACTCGTTGAGGAGCGTCTTCCTCACCTCGGCCTCGCGGTCGCGCACGGCCTCGGGAATGTGGACCGCGTTCATCTGCGGCAGGCGCGCGCCTTCCTTCACCAGGTACTTGAGCCCCATCGCCTCGAGGCCCGCCTTGAGCGCGACGTGGTGGCGCTGGTGGCGCGCCCAGCAGTTCTCCAGCCCCTCCTCGCGAATGAGCAGCAGCGCCTCGTGCAGCGCGAACAGCGAGTTGGTCGGCGCGGTGTGGTGATAGGTGCGGGTGCCGGCGTTCCAATAGCCCAGCAGCAGGTTCATGTCCATGAACCAGCTGTGGATCTTGTCCTTCCTCTTCTTCACGTGCTCGACGACGCGCTCGGAGAACGACACGGGCGAGAGCCCCGGCGTGCAGGACAGGCACTTCTGGCTCGCCGAGTAGATGGCGTCGATGTCCCACTCGTCCACGCGCACCGGCGTGCCGGCGAGCGAGGTCACGGCATCCACGATCACCAGCGCGCCGTGCTTGTGCGCGATCTTCGTGAGCTCCCTGGCGTCGGATTGCGCGCCGGTGGAGGTCTCCGCGTGCACGAAAGCGACCACGCTCGCGCCCTTGTTCTTCTTGAGCGCGTCCTCGACCTTCTGCGGGTCCACCGGCTCGCCCCACTTGTCCTCGACCACGATCGGCGTGCCGCCGCAGCGGATCACGTTCTCGAGCATGCGGCCGCCGAACACGCCGTTCTGGCAGACGATGACCTTGTCGCCCGGCGCCACCATGTTGACGAAGCAGAATTCCATGCCGACCGAGCCGGGCCCCGAGAGCGGAAAGGTGAGCGGGTTCTTCGTCTGGTAGACGTAGCGCAGCAGCGACTTGAGCTCCTCCATCATCTCGACGAAGACGGGATCCAGGTAGCCGATCGCGGGCTGGCTCATGGTGGTGAGCACGCGCGGATGGATCTCGGTGGGGCCGGGGCCCATCAGCGTGCGCTGCGGGGGATGGAATGAGGTGATGCGCTTCGCTGGGGCGTACTGGGTCATGGCGGGGTCCTCGGGCGGAATGCCGAACGGCGCGTCGTCCGGGCGCGATTTCACGCGCACCGGGTTCTTGGCGCTGGCTTCGTGGATGATGTCGACGGCGTGGATGCGGCCCTGGGTGACGCGCTCGACCTCGCCGGCCCAGCGCACCGGCACGTAGCCGGTCTTCACCCAGTTGTGCACGACCGCGCGGTCGAGCTGGAAGGCGCGCGCGACGTCGGCTTGGCTGCCGAAAATCTCGACGAGTCGCTCCGCGCAGTTCATGGCAGCGCGAAGTCTAATCTGTCAAATTTACTTTGACAAGCGGAGCTTGGGCTTGCTCGGCGTACGGTCGGGGCCCGCCTCGAGGCGCGCGAGGCGCCGCTCGTGGTCGAGGATGAAGTTCTGGTGGTCGCGCAGGGTGGCGCCGAGGTCGTTGAGACGATCGCGCAACGCCGAAACGCCCGAGAGGCGGTCGAGCATCTCCTGGATGAGGCTCATCGGCTCGCCTCCCTGCGCACCTTGCGCACCCCGCGCATCTCGCGCAGGAATGCCTGATGGCTGGCCAGCATCTCGTCCACTTTCTTCACCATGGCGTCGATCTCGCCCTTGGCATGCCGCGTCGCGGCATCCAGCAGCTCGAGCTCCTGCGTCGTCACGCCCGCCAGGTACGCATCGACCGCCGAGCGGATCTCGGCGGCGACCTTGGTCTTGCGTTGCTGCGCGCGCTTCGCCAGGCCCGTCTTCTGCTCGGACGTGAGGTACACCATCGTGCTCTGCATCGCCTTCATCGGCACCCTCCGGACCGGGATATGTATCAAATATATGTCATCGCGTCGGCTCCGGCAAGACGCGTAGCATCTCGCGCCATGCATCCCTCGCATCCCGTCCAGTCGCAGCCCGCCACCGCCGCCGAGGCCTACCTCGGCCTGCTTGCCGCGCGCGGCGTCGAGTACCTGTTCGCCAACGGCGGCACGGATTTCGCGCCGGTCGTGGAGGCGTACGCCAGGGGCAAGTCGCTCGGCTGGCGCCTGCCGCAGCCCGTGATCGTGCCGCACGAGAACATGGGCGTGGCCATGGCGCACGGCTTCACGATGCTCACCGGCAGGGCGCAAGCGATGATGGTGCACGTCGGCATGGGTACCGCGAACTCGATCAACGGCCTGATCAACGCCGCGCGCATGAACATCCCGATGCTTTTCACGGCAGGGCGCACGCCGCTCACCGAGTCGGGCGCGGTGGCCGGCGCGCGCAACAACTACATCCACTGGGCGCAGGAGCACTTCGACCAGGGCGCGATGCTGCGCGAGTTCATGAAGTGGGACTACGAGTTGAAGCACCCCGAGCAAGTCGCGACCGCGGTGGACCGCGCGCTCGCCATCGCCTCGAGCGAGCCGCAGGGCCCGGTGTACCTCACGCTGCCGCGCGAGATCCTCGCTGCGCCGTTGCAGGGGAAGCTCTCTTCGGGGGCGACACAGGTTTCCGCCTCCCCGCCCTCGGTCGACACCGATGCCCTGGAGGAAGCGGCCCGCCTGTTGGGGCGGGCCAAGCGGCCGCTGCTGATCACCGCCAACGGCGGAAGGACGGCAGACGCAGCGAAAGCGATCACTCACATTGCCGAGCTCTTTGGCATGCCGGTCGTGCACTACCGGCCCAGGTATCTGGCGCTTTCCACCGAGCATCCGATGCATGCCGGCTGGGAACCGCACGCCCTGCTGAAGGAGGCGGACCTGGTGCTGTGCGTCGAGTGCGACGTGCCGTGGATCCCCGCGCAGGGCGGGCCGCAGGCGCAGGCGAAAGTGGTGCACATCGGGCCGGACCCGCTCTATGCGCGCTATCCGCTGCGGGGCTTTCGCACCGACCTGGCGTTGACCGGCCTGGCAGCGCCGACACTGACGCGGCTCGTCGAGCGCGCGTTGGTGCACGCGCCCGCTGCGGCCAACCTGAAAGAGCGCTTCGACGCGCTCTCGCGGCAGCTTGCGGCCGAGCGCGGCCTGTCGCGCGGCGCGCCGCCGGCGATGAGCGCCAAGTACACCTCGGCCTGCATCAACCGGCTGCTCGACGAGGACACGCTCCTCGTCAACGAGTACCCGCTGGTGCTCGAGGAACTGCAGATCCGCTCGCCCTGCCGCTACTACGCCAGCGCGCCGGCCGGCGGCCTGGGCTGGGGTCTCGGGGCCGCGCTCGGCGCGAAGCTCGCCGCGCCGGCGAAGACGCTCGTCTGCTGCGTGGGCGACGGCGCCTACATGTTCGGCAATCCCACGGCGGCGCACTTCGTCTCCGAGGCCATGAAGCTGCCGGTGCTCTTCGTCGTGTTCAACAACGCGCGCTGGGCCGCGGTGCACCGCTCCACCCTCGCCATGTACCCCAAGGGCGTGGCGGCCGGCATGCAGGAGCCCCCCTTCGCCACGCTGCAGCCCTCGCCGCGCTTCGAGAAGACCATCGAGGCTAGCGGCGGCTATGGCGTGCGCGTCGAGAAGGCCGGGGACCTGATGCCGGCGCTCGAGCGCGCGCTGCAGGTGGTCAAGCAGGAGCAGCGCCAGGCGCTCGTCAACGTGCGCCTGGAAGCGAGCTACGTGAAGACGAGCTGAACTCGGGAAAGACGCGCGTTCCCGGAATGTGGCGCTTGCCCCAGCGCGCCAGCGCGCCCAGGACGTCTTCCAGGCCCCGGCCCTTGTCCGTCAGCGCGTAGGCGTAGCGCACGGGCCGCTTCTGGTAGGCCGTGGCCGCGATGAGGCCGCAGGCCTGCATGCGCCGCAAGCGGTCGGCGAGGATATTCGTCGGAATGCCCTCCGGCGAAGCGGCGAGCTCGCCGTAGGTCTTGCGCCCGCGCAGCAGGTCGCGCACGACCAGCAGGGTCCATTTGTCCCCCGCGAGATCGAGCGCGCACGCCACCGGGCAGCTCGAGCGCCGTTGCATGCGCGCCATCTTACGGCGATACTTGCGTTTTGCAAGCGACTGGCCGATGACCGCACCAACCCGCAGCTACCTCGCCGTGGCGCTCGCCGCCGGCGCCGTGTTCGCCCTCGGCTTGGGCATCCGACAGGCGCAGCCGTTGTTCATCGGCCCGATCAACAGCGCGACGGGCATCGGCTACGCGACGATCAGCCTCGCGTTCGCCGTAGGGCAGTTGATGTGGGGCATCGCGCAGCCGGTGGCCGGCGCGGTCGCCGATCGCTGGGGCCCGCGGCCCGTGATGCTCGCGGGCGCGCTGCTGGTGGCCGCGGCCACCGCCGCCACGCCGCTCGCGACTTCGGCCGCGGCACTCGTCCTGCTCATCGGCGTCTTCGCCGCTGCGGGCGCGGGCGCGATCGGGCCGGCGCTGCTGATCTCCGCGGCCGCGCGCTGGATTCCGGAGGCGAAGCGCAATTTCGTGAACGGCATCGTCAATGCCGGCGGTTCCTTCGGCCAGTTCACCGTCATCCCGCTCGCGCAACTGTTCATCGGCCTCGCGGGCTGGCAGCCGGCGCTAGTGATCCTCGGCGTGATCGGCCTTACCACCATTCCGATATTGCTCTGGATCACGCAAGGTCACGCCGAGCACGCGGCGAGCGTCGCGAAGGCGCCGCCCGGCGCGTTGAAGAAGCAGCTCGCAGAGGCCGCGCGCGACCCCAGCTACCTGCTGCTGAATGCGGGCTTCTTCACCTGCGGCTTCCACGTCGCCTTCATCGCCACGCACTTGCCCGGCGTGGTCGCGAGCTGCGAGCTGCCGCCCGCGGTGGGCGCCTGGTCGCTCGCAATCATCGGCCTGTTCAACATCTTCGGCAGCCTGTGGATCGGCCGCGTGATCACGCACCGGCGCATGAAGATGGCGCTCTCGGCGCTCTACCTCTCGCGCGCGCTCATCATCGTCGCGTTCTTCTTCGCGCCCAAGACGGCGCTCACCTTCTTCCTGTTCGCCGCGGCGATCGGCTTCACCTACCTGTCCACCGTGCCGCCCACCGTGGGCCTGGTGATCAAGTTCTACGGTCCGCGCTATGTCGCGACGCTCTTCGGGGTGGTGATGCTGTCGCACCAGGTGGGCGCATTCCTCGGCGCGTACCTGGGCGGCAAGGCGTTCGAGGCGACCGCGAGCTACGACTGGATGTGGTGGGCGGACGTCGCCCTTTGCCTGATGGCTGCTGCAGTGCACCTGCCGATCCGCGAGCGCATGCCCTCTCGCGCAGCCGCGGCCGCCTGAGCTAGGATAGCCGCGAGCCGGTTCCCGGCCCCTTCTTCTCAGGGAGCTCCATCATGCGCATGTCCAGACTCATCGCAGTCGCCATCGGCACGGCGCTGGCAAGTGGCGCGGCGCTGGCACAGCAACAGACCTGCTTTCCGTCGAAGTTCGGGCCCAAGGACGAGATCGGCAACGCCAACCACATCACGCCCGAGAAGACCCTGCAGGCAGTGAAGACGGTCACCAGAGGCAAGTCCTACCGCCTCGGCATCGAGACCAACAAGGACACGCCGGCGTTTCCGCCGCGCACCTTCTCCGTCACGATCCTGCAACCGGGTCAGCAGGCGGGCGGCACGCTCGGGCCCACCAAGACCACCTACAACGACGACATCATCATGGGCTGGGTGGGCATCGGCTCGCAGCTCGACGGCCTCGGGCACATCGGCATCGACAACGTCTACTACAACTGCAACAAGGCGAGCGAATTCGCGCAGGCCGGCGGCCTCACCAAGCTCGGCATCGAGAAATTCCCCGCCTTCGCCACGCGCGGCATCCTGCTCGACATGGCGGGCTACTTCAAGACCGACATCGTCAAGGAGGGCACGCCGTTCAATCGCGCCGAGATCGAGGGCGCCATGAAGGCCCAGGGCGTGAAGTCGATCGACAAAGGCGACGTGGTGCTGTTCTACACCGGCTGGACCAAGCTCATCGGCAAGGACAACAAGCGCTACGGCTCGGTCGAACCCGGCCTGGGCGTCGGCGGCGCGAAGTACCTCGCCGAGCGTGGCGTGGCGGCTGTCGGTGCGGACAACTGGGGCCTGGAAGTGATTCCCTTCGAGCCCAACCAGGGCGTGTTCGAGGTGCACCAGATCCTGCTGCCGATGAACGGCATCTACATCCTCGAGAACATGAACACCGAGGAAATGGTGAAGGACAAGGCCTGGGAGTTCCTGTTCACGCTCGGGCCCTCGCGTGTCACGGGCGCCGTGCAGGCGATCATCAACCCCATCGCCATCAAGTGATCGGGGGTGCTTCCCTTCCCACGGGGCGGCTGCTAGTCTGCGTCGCCGCGGAGCACCCGAGGCGCGTCCCGGTTTCCGCACCAACCTGAAAGCCAAGGAGAGAGGGCCATGAAGAACACCAGAAACAGACTGGGCGGCGCGATCGCGCTGCTCGCAGCGGCCACGTTGGCCGCCGGCGCGGCGCAGGCGGCCGGGCCACGCCAGTCGATCGGCAAGAGCGAGGGCCGCGTCGACATCGTCGCCTGGCCGGGCTACATCGAGCGCGGCGCGACCGACAAGAAGTTCGACTGGGTGACCAGCTTCGAGAAGGCGAGCGGCTGCAAGGTGCAGGTGAAGACGGCGAACACCTCGGACGAAATGGTGGCGCTGATGAACGAAGGCGGCTTCGACCTGGTCACCGCCTCGGGCGACGCGAGCCTGCGCCTGATCGCCGGCGGGCGCGTGCAGGAGATCAACCTCAAGCTGGTGCCGAGCTACGGCAAGATCGACAAGCGCCTGCAGAACGCACCCTGGCACACGGTGGGCGGCAAGCACTACGGTGTCCCCTACCAGTGGGGCTACAACGTGCTCATGTACAACACCACCGTGTTCAAGGAGCCGCCGACCTCCTGGAACGTGGTGTTCGAGGAGATGAACCTGCCCGACGGCAAGCCGAACAAGGGCCGCATCCAGGCCTTCGACGGCCCGATCTACATCGCCGACGCGGCGCTGTACCTGATGACGAAGAATCCCGCGCTCGGCATCAAGGATCCCTACGAGCTGAACGAAGACCAGTACAAGGCGGCGCTCACCCTTCTGCGCCAGCAGAGGAAACTCGTCGCGCGCTACTGGCACGACGCCTTCGTGCAGATCGACGATTTCACCAACGAGGGCTTCGTCGCCTCTTCGGCGTGGCAGTTCCAGGCCAACATCCTGAAATCCAAGAACCGGCCGGTGGCCACCTCGGTGCCGAAAGAAGGCGTCACCGGGTGGGCGGATACCACCATGATGCACGCCAACGCCAAGAACCCGAACTGCGCCTACAAATGGCTCGAGCACTCGATCAACCCGAAGCTGCAGGGCGATCTCGCGGCCTGGTTCGGCTCGGTGCCCGCGCGGCTGGATGCGTGCAAGGGCAACCCCCTGCTCACCGACCAGGGCTGCGAGCGCCACGGCCTGGGGAGCTTCGACAAGATCCACTTCTGGCGCACGCCGGTGGCCAACTGCAAGACGCAAGGCGGCAAGTGCGTGCCCTACTACCGCTGGGTGTCCGACTACATCGCGGTGCTGGGCGGCCGCTAGCGAGCGTCTGAGCCCCACGCAGCAATCGCGCCCGCGGGCCCCGGCCCGCGGGCGTGTTGCATTCTTCTGCATGACCTGCCCGCCATGACCGCCGCGGTGGCGTTCGAGGAGGTGAGCTGCGCCTACGGGCCGGTGCTCGCCGTCGATCGCGTCAGCTTCGAGATCCGCGAGGGCGAGTTCTTCACCCTGCTCGGGCCCTCGGGCTCGGGCAAGACCACCTGCCTGCGCATGATCGGCGGCTTCCAGTTCCCGAGCCGCGGCCGGGTGCTGATCCACGGCGCCGATGCCACGCGGCTGCCGCCCTACGAGCGCGACGTGAACACCGTGTTCCAGGATTACGCGCTGTTCCCGCACATGAACGTGCGCGACAACGTCGCCTACGGCCTGATGGTGCGCGGCGTGGAGCGGGCCGAGCGCTACCGCCGCGCCGAGCAGACCCTGGAGCTCGTGCACCTGCCGGGCACCGGCGCGCGCCGGCCGGCCGAGCTCTCCGGCGGCCAGCGCCAGCGCGTGGCGCTGGCGCGCGCGCTCATCAACCGGCCGCGCGTGCTGCTGCTCGACGAGCCGCTCGGCGCTCTCGACCTGAAGCTGCGCGAGAGCATGCAGGTGGAGTTGAAGGCCCTGCAGCGCCAGGTCGGCATCACGTTCGTGTTCGTCACGCACGACCAGCAGGAAGCGCTGTCCATGAGCGACCGCGTGTGCGTGTTCGACCGCGGCCGCGTCGAGCAGATCGGCGTGCCGGAGGAGATCTACGACCGGCCCGCCACGCGCTTCGTCGCCGGCTTCGTCGGCGCGGGCAACCTGCTCGAGGGCGCGCAGGCGCGCGACATCGCCGGCAGCGACGTGGCGGTGATGCTGCGCGCCGAGCGAATCCGCATCGCCGCGCGCGGCGAGGGCGCCGGCGAGGGCGCGGCGCGGCGCATGGTGCCCGGCGTGGTGAAGGAGGTCGAGTACCTGGGCGCCTTCATCCGCTACATCGTCGACGTGGGCGGGGGTACCGAGTTGCTCGTGAACCATGCCAACCTCGGCGAGTCCGGCACGCTGCGCAATTTCGCGCGCGGCGCCGAGGTGACGCTATCCTGGCCCGACTCGGCCTGCCATCGCATCGGGGAGCGTGCTGCGTGAGCGCCGCGCTCGTGGTCGCACCGTCCGCCGGGCCCCTGCGCCGGCTCTCGAGCTACCTGTACGGCCGCCGCGGCCTGTACCTGGCGCTGCTGCTCGCGCCGCCGCTCCTGTGGCTCGGCGTGGTGTATTGCGGGTCCCTGCTCGCGCTGCTCGCCAACAGCTTCTTCGGCATGGACGAGTTCTCGGGCATGGTGAAGCGCGAGCTCACGCTACGCAATTTCGTCGATCTCGCCGCGCCGGCGAACCTCGACGTGATCGTGCGCACCGTGACGATGGCCGCCGCGGTGACCCTGGGCTGCGCGCTGATCGCATTTCCGATCGCGTACTACATGGCGCGCTACACGCGAGGCGCGCTGCGCGCCGCCTTCTACCTCGGGGTGATGCTGCCGCTGTGGTCGAGCTACCTGGTGCGCGTGTACGCCTGGAAGCTGCTGCTCGCCAAGGAAGGCGTGGTCAACTGGGTATTCGCCGAGACCGGCATGAGCTGGCTGCTGCAGGCGATCCTCGCCGTGCCGGTGGTCGGCGGGCCGTCGCTCTCGATCTCGTCGCTCGGCACCTTCATCGTCTTCGTCTACATCTGGCTGCCGTTCATGATCCTGCCGATCCAGGCGGCGCTCGAGCGCGTGCCGCAGAGCCTGATCGAGGCCTCCGCCGATCTGGGCGCGCGCGACGCGGCGACCTTCCGCAAGGTGATCTTCCCGCTCGCGCTGCCCGGCATCGTCGCCGGCTCGATCTTCACCTTCTCGCTCACGCTCGGCGACTACATCATCCCCGGCATCATCGGCGACTCCTCGATGTACATCGGCCAGGTGGTGTACCTGCAGCAAGGCACGGCCGGCAACGTGCCGCTCGCCGCGGCCTTTACGCTGGTACCGATCGTGGTGATGGCGGCGTACCTCACCGTCGCCAAGCGCATGGGGGCGTTCGATGCGCTCTGAGGGCCGCGCCGGTGCCTCGCGCACGCTCAAGCTCGCCGCGCTCGCCGGCATGGCGTTCCTGCACGTGCCGATGCTGTTCATCGTCCTGTACGCCTTCTCGAGCGAGGACCAGACTTACGTGTTCCCGCCGCCGGGCCTGACGACGCACTGGTTCGGCGTCGCCTGGGAGCGGCCCGACGTCTGGCAGGCGATCGAGCTCTCGCTGCAGGTCGCGCTGGTCTCGACCGCGCTCGCCATCGTGCTCGGCACGCTCGCGGCGCTGGCGCTCGCGCGCTCGCGCTTCTTCGGCCGCGAGGCCGTCTCGCTGCTGCTCGTGCTGCCGATCGCCCTGCCCGGCATCGTCACCGGCATCGCGCTGCGCTCGGCCTACGGGCTGGGCGGGATCCCGTTCGGCTTCTGGACCATCGTCGTCGGGCACGCCACGTTCTGCGTGGTGGTGGTCTACAACAATGCCGTGGCGCGCCTGCGG
>DASTHP010000242.1:0-15787 GCA_035718125.1 Burkholderiales bacterium
GTAGCGCGGCTGGTTGAGCACGAAGGCCGGATCCTTGCGCCAGGCGGCGAACAGCGCGTCGGCGAAGCCCGTGCGCTTGATCGACTTCAGGTATTCCTTCGGGATGACCTGGTCGGTGTCGACGTTGGCGCGGTCGAGCGGCGCGACCAGCCCGTTGAGAACGGTGAATTTCTCCATGGTCAGCGCCACTCCCGTATGTCGACGAAATGGCCGGCGATGGCGGCGGCCGCCGCCATCGCGGGACTGACGAGGTGCGTGCGCCCGCCCTCGCCCTGGCGGCCCTCGAAGTTGCGGTTGGAGGTCGAGGCGCAGCGCTCGCCCGGCGCGAGGCGGTCGGCGTTCATGCCGAGGCACATGGAGCAGCCGGGCTGGCGCCAGTCGAAGCCCGCGTCCCTGAAGATCTTGTCCAGGCCTTCGCGCTCCGCCTGCGCCTTCACCAGGCCCGAGCCGGGAACGACCATCGCCAGGCGCACGTTCGACGCCACGCGCCGGCCCTTGACCACCGCGGCTGCCACGCGCAGGTCCTCGATGCGCGAGTTGGTGCACGAGCCGATGAACACCTTGTCGAGCTTGATGTCCGCGATGCGCGTGCCGGGCTTGAGGCCCATGTACACGAGCGCACGCTCCATCCCCTCGCGCTTCTGGCTGTCCTTTTCGCGGTCCGGGTCGGGCACCGTCTCGTCGACCGCCACCACCATCTCCGGAGACGTGCCCCAGGTCACGTTCGGCTTGATGGCGCGCGCATCCAGTGCCACCTCGCGATCGAATTTCGCGTCCGGATCGCTCTTCAGCGTGCGCCAGTAGACGACCGCCTGGTCCCACTCGGGACCGGACGGCGCGAACGGGCGGCCCTTCAGGTAATCGATCGTCGCCTCGTCCACGGCGATCATGCCGGCGCGCGCGCCCGCCTCGATCGCCATGTTGCAGACGGTCATGCGCCCCTCCATCGACAGCGCGCGGATCGCGCTGCCGGCAAACTCGATGGCGTGCCCGGTGCCGCCGGCGGTGCCGATGCGGCCGATGATCGCGAGCACCACGTCCTTCGCGGTCACGCCGCGCGCCAGCGTCCCGTCCACGGTCACGCGCATGTTCTTCATCTTCTTGGTCACCAGGCACTGGGTGGCGAGCACGTGCTCGACTTCCGAGGTGCCGATGCCGTGCGCGAGGCACGCGAACGCGCCGTGCGTGCTGGTGTGCGAATCGCCGCAGACTACGGTCATCCCGGGCAGCGTCGCGCCTTGCTCCGGCCCGATCACGTGCACGATGCCCTGGCGCTTGTCGAGGAACGGAAAGTACGCCTTGGCCGGATGCTGGCGCATGTTGGCGTCGAGGGTCTCGATCTGCTGGCGCGCAAACGCATCGCGCACGCCCGCCATGCCGTCCTCCCAATGATCGGTCGGCGTGTTGTGATCGGCCGTGGCGACCACGCTGCCCATGCGCCAAGGCTTGCGCCCGGCGACCTTCAGGCCCTCGAAGGCTTGCGGGCTGGTCACTTCGTGCACGAGGTGGCGGTCGATGTACATGAGCGCGGTGCCGTCCGCCTCGGCGTGCACCAGGTGGCTGTCCCAAAGCTTGTCGTAAAGCGTCTGTCCCATCGACGTTCCCGATCGATTGCCGCAGTGCGGAAACCGGGAATTATGGCACAGCCGATGCGCGCGTCGGCTGGCGGTTCTTACCGGCCCTGGCGCGCCGACTCGTAGAGCGGCATCACCTTCGCCGAGTACACGCGCAGGTCCGAGATGCGCGTGGCGTGCGTCGGGTGCGTGGAGAGGAACTCCGGGGGCTGGCCGCCGCCGACCTTGCCCATCTTTTCCCACAGGGTGATGGCCCCACGCGGGTCGTAGCCCGCACGCGCCGCGAGCTCGACGCCGATGCGGTCGGCCTCCATCTCGTGCTCGCGCGAATTGGGCAGGTTGAAGGTGAGGTCCACCATGATGCGCGTGAGATCGAGCGTGGTGCCGGAGACGCCCGACGCAGCGCCGATGACGCCGATGATCATTCCCTGCGCCTGCGCCTGCGAGACACGCTCGCGGCCGTGCTCGCGCAGCGCGTGCGCGATCTCATGCCCCATGATCGCCGCCAGCTCGTCGTCGGTGGGCTGCAGGCGCTCGATGAGGCCGGTGTAGACCGCGATCTTTCCGCCCGGCATGCACCAGGCATTGACCTCCTTCGCGGTGATGACGTTGGTCTCCCATTTCCAGCCCGGCGCATCGGCACGGAAAGCGGCGGTCTGGGGTACCAGGCGCTGCGATATGCGGCGCACCCGCGCCACCTGCGCGGGATCCTGGTTCACTTGGCCCTTCTTCGCCGCCCCGCCGACTTGCTGCTGGTAGGCTTTCTCCGCGCTCGCATTGATCTCGGCAGAGGAGATCAGCATCGATTGCGACCGATCCACGCCCACCACCCCAGGCTTGGTGGTCTGCACCGTCTGGCAGGCGGCAAGCAGGCACAGCGACGCCGCGCCAACAAGGAACTTGCGCATCCCGAAAGCCTACACGCGCACGCGCCAGATGACGAGTGCGGTAGCCAACACTGCGGCCAGCGAGCTGAGCGAAAAACTGAGCGCCGGCCCGAGCGCGCCCCACGACCAGCCCGCGAGCAGCGTTCCCGTCACGCCGCCCAGGCCGTAGGACACGCTGGAGTGCAGGGTCTGGCCGCGCGCCTGCAGCGCACCGGTGAAAAGCTTGTGCACCATCGCCACCGACACCGCGTGGTAGGCACCGAAGGTGGCCGCGTGCAGCAGCTGCGCGAGCACCAGCAGCATCACCGAGTGCACGCCCCAGCCGATGAGCACAAAGCGCAGCGCGGCGCAGGCGCAGCTCGCCGCCAGCACCGCGCGCAGGCTGAACTGCCTCAGCAGGCGCGGCAGGACGAGGAACAGCACGATCTCCGCGAACACGCCCAGCGTCCAGAGCACGCCGATCGCAGTCTTGCTGTAGCCCTCGCCTTCGAGGAAGATCGAATAGAACGCGTAAAGCGCGCCATGCGCGACGTTCATGAAGAAGCAGGCGGCGAAGAAAGCGAGGACCTCCGGCCGCAGCAATACGGCGAGCAGGCGCGCATCCGCAGGGCCGGCGGCGAGCGCGACGCGACGTGCGGGCAGCAGCAGCGACACCGCCAGCGTCACTGCGGCAAGCGGCAGGACGATGTGCAGCAACGCCTGCGGTGCGCGCGCATCGAGCCACGCGCCGGTCGCCAGCACGCCAGCAATGAACCCCACCGAGCCCCACAGGCGGATCGGGCCGTAGCGCTCCGTGCGCCCTTCCAGGGAGCTGAGCGTCAGCGCCTCGACGATCGGCAGGGCGCCCGCCGCCAGCAGGCTCATCACCAGCATGATCGCCGCCACTGCCGCGTAGCCATTGGCCCAGTGCACTAGGACGTAGCCGCCGAGCAGCACGGCGGCGGAGAACACCACAATGCCGCGCGCCGCGCCCGTGCGGTCGGCGAGCCATCCCCAGAAAGCCGGCGCCGCCACGCGGGCGAGCTGCGGCATCGCCAGCACCACGGCGATCTCGCCCGCGCCGTAGCCGCGCGCCGCGAGATACAGCGCGAAGTACGGCACCAGCGCACCCGCGTACAGGAAATACGCGCAGAAGTACGCCGACAGTCGAAACGCGGGCGTCATTGCGGCGCATCTTACCGAGACGAGGCGCGCCGTCGTGCTATAAACGCGCGCCATGCCACGCCTGCACCCCTCGCGCGCTGCCTTCTATCTCCTGTTCACGCTGTCCGGGTTCGCGGGCCTGATCTACGAATCCATCTGGACGCACTACCTCAAGCTTTTCCTCGGGCACGCCGCCTACGCGCAGTCGCTGGTGCTGGTGGTGTTCATGGGAGGCATGGCGGCGGGCAGCGCGTACTGCAGCCGCATCTCGGCGCGGCTGCGCAATCCGCTCGCCGGCTACGCGCTGGTCGAGGCGATCGTCGGCCTGTGTGCGCTCGGGCTGCACGAGGTGTTCGTCGCCGTGACCAACTGGTCTTATGCCAGCCTGCTCCCCGGGCTGGGCTCCGAGTGGCTCGTGCTCGGCGCCAAGCTCGCGATCTCCTGCCTGCTGATCCTGCCGCAGTCGGTGCTGCTGGGCGCGACGTTTCCGCTGATGAGCGCGGGCCTGGTGCGCGCGCACCCGGCCGCCTCCGGCGAATCGGTGTCGATGCTGTACTTCACCAACAGCCTCGGTGCCGCGGTCGGCGTCCTGGTGGGCGGCTTCCTGCTCATCGAGTGGGTCGGCCTGCCCGGAACCTTGCGCACGGCGGGCAGCATCAACCTGGCGCTTGCCGCAGTGGTGTGGCTGCTGGCGCGGCCGATGGCCGCCCCGGCGCTCGACGCGCGCGCAAGCGGCGAGCCGCGCGTGGCGCTGCTGCTGCTCGCGGTGGCGTTCCTCACCGGCATGGCGTCCTTCATCTACGAGATCGGCTGGATCCGCATGCTGTCGCTGGTGCTCGGCGCCTCCACGCATTCCTTCGAGCTGATGCTCTCGACCTTCATCCTCGGCCTGGCGCTGGGCGGCTTGGCCGTGCGCCGGCGCGTGGACGCCGTCGCCAGCCCCGAGCGGCTGATCGGCTGGGTGCAGCTCGCCAAGGGCTTGCTGGCGCTGCTCACGCTGCTGGTCTACGACCGCAGCTTCGAGCTGATGGAATTCCTGATGCAGGGCCTCGCGCGCAACGAGGCGGGCTACGCGCTCTTCAATCTCTCCGGGCAAGCGGTCGCGGCCCTGGTGATGCTGCCGGCGACCTTCTGCGCGGGCATGACCCTGCCCCTGCTCACCGGCGCGCTGCTGCGGCGCGCCGCGGGCGAGCGCGCGATCGGCCAGGTGTACGCGGCCAACACGGTCGGCGCGATCGCCGGCGTGATGTTCGCCGTGCACGTCGGCCTGCCAGGCCTCGGACTGAAGGGCACCATCGTCGCTGGAAGCCTGGTCGACGCGGGGCTCGGCCTCGCCCTGCTGTATGTGTTCGCCGTGCAGCGCCGGGCCTTCGCGCTGGCGGCCGCGGCGAGCGTCGCGCTGTTCCTGCCGATCGGCGCAGCGTTCAAGCTGGACGTCAACAAGATGACCGCGGGCGTGTTCCGGCACGGCGACCTGGAGAGCTCGCGCGACGCCAAGATCCTGTACGTGAAGGATGGCAAGACGGCGACCGTGCACCTTGCGCAGTACGGCAGCGCCATCAGCATCCGCACCAACGGCAAGTCCGACGGCTCGATCAACATGACGGGCGACGAGGAGAGCGATCGCGGCTCGGACGAGATCACCATGGTGCTGACCGCGGCGGTGCCCCTGGCGCTCAAGCCCGAGGCGAAGAGCGCCGCGGTGATCGGCATCGGCACCGGCCTCACCACGCACACGCTGCTGCAGAGCCTGGCGATCGAGCGCGTCGAGACCGTCGAGATCGAGGCGGCGATGGCCGAGGCCTCGCGCGGCTTCATGCCGCGCAACGGTGCAACGTTCCTCGACCCGCGCAGCCGCATCCTGATCGACGACGCCAAGACCTTCTTTTCCTCGCACAACCGGCGCTACGACATCCTCATCTCGGAGCCCTCCAATCCCTGGGTGAGCGGCGTCTCGAGCCTGTTTACGCGCGAGTTCTACCGGCGCATCCGCACGCACCTCAACCCGGGCGGCGTGCTGGTGCAGTGGTTCCAGCTCTATGAGATCGACGCGTCCCTGCTCGCTTCGGTGATGCGCGCGCTGGGCGAGGAGTTCCCCCACTACGTGGTGTACGCGCCCAGCGACCACGACGTGCTGATCATCGCGGGCGACGCGCCACCGGGGGCGCCGCAGGCGCGCGTCTTCGAGCAGCCGGGCGTGGCCAAGGAGCTCTGGACGGTCCACCTGCTGGCCATTGGCGACCTGGATGCGCGCTACCTCGGCAACCGCGCCACCCTGGAGCCGCTGTTTGCGAGCTATGGCATGCCCGCCAACTCGGACTATTACCCGGTGCTCGACCTCAATGCCGCGCGACACCGTTTCACGGAGAAGAGCGCCACCGACGTGGTTGCCCTCCTCAATCTCGGCGTGCCGGTGCTCGAGCTGCTCGAGCCGGGCTTCGCGCGCCGCGCGACCAACCCGCTGCACAAGGGCGCGTACTCCTTCGAGCGCATCGAGAACGCGCGCCAAGCGGCCTACGCGCGCGATTTCCTGCTGCGCCGGCCGCCACCGCCGGTGGGCATTCCGACGCAGCTGCAGAAGGATCTCGAAGTGGTGAAGCTGCGCCTCATGGAATGCCGCGACCCGCGCGAGCAGGACGTATGGCTGCACAGCCTGCTGCGCGTCGCCAAGCTGGTCAACCCGGCGCTGCCGCCCGACGAGGCGCGCGCGCTGTGGTCGCGCGTCGCAGGCGCGGGGTGCATGGCCGCCCTGCACGAATTCCAGCGACAGTGGATCCGCCTGTTCCAGGCGGTGGGCGCGCGCGACGCGCTCGCCATGGCCGCACTCGCCGCGAGCCTGCTGGAGACGACGCCCGACTTGAGCGCCGACGGCCGCGAGTTTCTGCTGCTGGCGGGATTGGCCGGCGCGGTCGCCGCCGGCCGGCACGAGCAAGCGCTCGCCCTGTGGGACCGGCACATCGACGAAGTGCCCGGCGCCGCCGCACAACCGGCATTCCGGCTGCTGCGCTGCCATGCCGGCTTCTCCGCCGAAGCCGATTGCGCGGCGGCATTCCGCGCGTACGCGATCGAATGAGCGCCAACGCGCGCGCCGCCGCGCCACTGGCCAGCCACTGGGCAAACTGGTAGCATCGTTTCGCCGGACAGCGACGCCGACAGAGCGGCAAACCGGACCGGCGAGCATGCCAGGCGAGACCGCAAACTTGGGCGTACGCACCGATCCTTCGCTGGCCACATCCCAGACGCCGCTCGAGCTCGAGCTCGCGCGCGCCATCGCCGAGGTGACCAACCTCGAGCTGCCGGCCGAGCGCATCGATCCCGCCGCGCCGATCTTCGGCGAAGAGGGCTTGGGGCTGGATTCCATCGACCTGCTCGAGGTCGCGCTGGTGATCTCGCAGCGCTACGGGTTTTCCCTGCGTTCCGACGACCCGGACAACAAGCGCATCTTCGCGTCGCTGCGCAATCTCGCCGCTCACATCGCGCAACGCCGTACGAAGTAGCAGCATGCCACCCGCGGCACCGCGGTGCATTCCCGGGGCCGCGCTGGTGCTCGCCTGTGCATGGCCCGTGTCGCTGCACGGCGCGGTGCTGCTCGGCGCGCCGCACTGGGTGCCGCGCCTGACGGCGGGCGCGCTGATCGTCGCGGCAGCCCTATGGGCGTACGCCGCGCGCAACGCGCGTGCAGCGCTTTACGCCCTCGGCATCGCGCTGCTTGCAGCCGGGGCGGCGCTCACAGCACCCCAACTCCTGCTCTACGCGCCCCCTGTCCTGATCAACGCGGCGCTCGCAATCGTGTTCGCGGCGAGCCTGCGCCAGCCGCGCGAGCCCGTGATCACGCGGTTCGCCCGCGTGGAGCACCCCGCGCTGCCCCCTGAGCTCGCCCTTTATACTCGCCGCCTGACCATGGTCTGGGCGGCATTGTTCGCCGCCATGGCCGGCGTCGCGCTGGCGCTGGCGCTGGGGGGGTCGCTCGAGTCCTGGTCGACGTTCACCAATGTGGTCAGTTACCTGCTGGTCGCCGCGCTGTTCGCGGGCGAGCACGCCTATCGTCGCCGGCGCTTCCGGCAGTACCGGCACGCGGGCTTGCGCGAGCTGGTGCGCAACGTGCGCGGCGCCGGCCTGTTTGCGCGTCGCTAGAGCGTTCCGTGGCTGAGCTTCCGCTCGCCACGGGCTTCGCGCCCGATGCTCCGCTGGGCTGGCGCAACGGCCAGCCGGTCGCGCTGCGCCGCGTGCTGCAAGCTGCGCACGCGCTCGCCGCGCGGCTGCCGCCTGGAGGCCAGTGCATCAATCTGTGCGAAGACCGCCTCAACTTCATCGTCGGCTTCGCGGCAGCCCTGATTGCGCGCAGCACGACGGTGCTGCCGCACAACCGGGCGCCCGGCGTGCTGGAGGAATTGCGCCGGCTGCACCCGGGAGCACAGACGGTCGCCGATCACGATGACACCGAGCACCGGGGCGGCCTGCGCCTGGACGCGCGCGACTGGCCCGGCGCCGGCCTGCCGGCGCAGGTGCCCGCCATCCCCGCCGCGCATCGCGCGGCCGTGCTGTTCACCTCCGGCAGCACCGGTGCGCCGCAATCCCACGCCAAGAGCTGGGGCTCGCTGGTGCGGGCGGCACGGGCGGCGCGCACGCGCCTGCCGGTCGCCGCCGGCAGCGCGCTGCTTGGTGCGGTGCCGCCCCAGCACATGTGGGGACTGGAGATGACCGTGATGCTGCCGCTGCAGGCGGCGTGCTCGGTCGATGCGAGCTGCCCCCTGCTGCCGGCCGACATCGCCGCCGCGCTCGCGCGCCTGCCGGCGGCGCGCTGGCTGGTCGCGACGCCGCTGCACCTGCAGACCTGTCTCGCCTCCGGGCAGCCGATGCCGCCGCTGTCGGGCTTGCTGTGCGCGACCGCGACCTTGAGCACCGAGCTGGCGCTGGCGGTCGAGCAGTTCTGGGGCGCGCCGCTCTGGGAGATCTACGGCAGCACGGAGACCGGCGCGCTCGCGACACGCCGGCCGGCACAGGAGACGCTGTTCCACGCCATGGATGGCATCACGCTGCACGGGATGGCAGAACGCACGCAGGCGAGCGGCGGCCAGCTCGACGAGCCGGTGGCGCTCGGCGACCTTGTCGAGCTCAAGGACGCGGTCAGCTTCGAGCTGCGCGGCCGCGCGGCGGACCTGGTCAAGGTGGCGGGCAAGCGCAGCTCGCTCACCGCTCTCGATAGCGAGCTGGCGCGAGTGCCTGGCGTGCGCGACGGCGTGTTCTGGCTGCGCGACGGGCCGGGCGAGGCGCGCCTCGGTGCATTTGCTGTCGCGCCCGAGATGACGGCCGCGCAGGTCCTTGCCGGGCTGCGCAAGCGCGTGGACCCCGTCTTCCTGCCTCGACCCCTGATCCTCTTGCCCTCGCTGCCGCGCAACCGCGCCGGCAAGCTCACGCGCGAGAGCCTGAACGAGCTGATCCTGCAATACGGCCAGGCCAGCGCCCCGGCCGACGGCTCCGCGCGCTGGCAGCGCGTGCCGCATACGCATCCGGCGCTGCCGCACCATTTTCCGGGAGACCCGCTGGTCCCGGGGGTCTGGCTGCTGTCCCTCGTCGAAGATGCGGCGCGCGCGCGCTTCGGCCCGGCATTGCGCCTGCGTGGCGTTGCCGATGCGCGCTTTCGCCGCATCCTGCGGCCGGGCGAGGCGTACCGCATCGAGCTCACCCGCGTCGCCAGCGACCGCCTCAAGTTCGCGGTGGAGTCCGCGCGTCACCGCATTGCGGACGGCCTGTTGATCGTGCAAGGGGTGCCATGAGCAGAGCCTGGCTCGAGCAGCGCGAGCGCGGCAACCTCGCAGCCCTGCGCCTGATGACGTGGGTCGCGCGCGCGCTCGGCGATGGCGTGGCGCGCGCCCTGCTCGCCCCGATCTGCTGGTACTTTCTGGCCTTCGCGCCGCGGGCGCGCTCGGCCTCACGCGCATTCCTGGCCCGCGCGCTCGGGCGGCGCGCGACGCTCGGCGACGTCTACCGCCATTTCCACACCTTCGCCTGCACGCTGCTCGACCGCGTCGCCGTGCTGAGCGGCAACCGCGCCGACTTCGACGTGCGCTTGAACGGCGCCGACGCCATCGAGGCCGCGCTGGCCGCGCGGCGCGGGTGCCTGCTGCTCGGCTCGCACCTGGGCAGCTTCGAGGTGCTGCGCGTGCTGGGCGAGGCGCGGCGCGGCATCGTGGTGAACCTGGTGGTGCACGAGGCGCACGCGCGCCACGCCAGCCGCTGGGCGCGGGCGCTCGCGCCCGAGCTCGAGGCGCGCATCATCGCGCCGGGCCAGCCCGACACGCTGCTGCGCGTGCAGGAGTGCCTCGAACGCGGCGAGGTCGTGGCGATGCTCGGCGACCGCGTGCTGCGCGGCGAGCGCAGCATTGCCTGCGACTTCTTTGCGCAGCAGACCCGGTTTCCCACGGGGCCGCTGCTCGCAGCCGCCCTTCTGGGCGCTCCGGTAGTGACCTTCTTCTGCCTGTTCCGCGCGCCGCGACGCTACGACGTGCACTTTGCGCTGCTTGCCGAGCGCCTGCCCGCGGAACGTCCCGCGCGCGACGCGGCTGTCGCGAGCGCACTGCAGGGCTATGCCACGCAACTGGAGGCGCACGCGCGCGCGGCGCCGTGGAACTGGTTCAATTTCTACGACTTCTGGGAAACTGGCTGAGATGCGCCGCGTCGCCATCGCGCTGTTGCTTGCCGCGTGCCACCTCCCCGGCGCCGCGCAAGAGGCCTTCAGTCTGCCCGCCCTGATGCAGGCGCTCGCGGCGGTGCCGGTTGCGCAGGCGCGCTTCACCGAAGTGCGGCACCTGCGGCTGCTGCGCGCGCCGCTCGAGCTGCAGGGCACCTTGCGCTACGTGCGGCCGGACCGGCTCGAGCGGCGCGTGCAATCGCCCTACGAAGAGACCATCGTCATCGAAGGCAACCGGGTGAGCGTCGACGACCCCGCGCGCGGCGAGCGCCGGAGCTATGCGCTTGCGTCGCTGCCTGCCGCCTACGCGATGGTCGAGAGCCTGCGCGCCACGCTCGCGGGCGATCTCGTTGCGCTCGAGCGCCACTACGAGGTCAGGCTCGCGGGTGGACGCGAGGCATGGACGCTGAGCCTCACGCCGCGCGACGCCGGCGGCGCGGGCCTGCTGACCGAGGTGCGACTGCAAGGCGCGGCGGCGCGCATCACGCGCATCGAATACCTCGAAGCGGCAGGCGATCGCACCACCGTGACGATCCGCGAGCTCCAGCCGTGACGCGTGGCGCCCGCGTCACCCTGTCGCTCTGGATCTTCCTGCTGCTGGCCTGCGGGGCCTGGCTGCTGCGCCACCTCTCGGTGAGCACCGACCTCGGCGGGTTCCTGCCGCCGGCCGCGACGCCCGCGCAGGAGGTGCTCGTGGACCAGCTGCGCGCCGGTGTCGCCGCGCGCCTGGTGCTCATGGGCATCGAGGGCGCCGACAGCGCGGCGCTCGCCGGGGCGAGCCGACAGCTGGCGCAGAGCCTGGAGGCGAGCGGCGCATTCGAAACCGTGGCCAACGGCGACCCGACGCGCCATTCGCGCGAAGGCGAGCTGCTGTTCGCCCTGCGCTACGCGCTCAGCCCGGGCGTGCAGGCGCAGCGCTTCAGCGCGCAGGGCCTGCGTGCGGCCCTGCAGGAAGAGCTCCAGCTGCTCGCCTCGCCGCTCGGCCTGCTGACGCGCCGCAGCCTGCCCGCCGATCCCACGGGTGAATTCCGGCGCATCGCCACGCAGCTGGGCGGCGCGACGGTGCCGGCGCTGGGCCATGGCGTTTGGCAAAGCGCCGACGGCAAGCGTGCGCTGCTGGTCGCGCAGACGCGCGCGCCAGGTTTCGACCTCGACGCGCAGGCGAGCGCCGCGGGTCTGGCGCAGGCGCGCTTCGCCGAATTGGCGCCCGCCGGCGCCCGCCTGCGCCTGGCAGGGCCGGGGCTCGCGGCCGTGACGGCACGCGCCACGATCGAGGCGGACGCGCTGCGCGCGACGTTGATCTCGCTCGCGGGCGTCCTGCTGGTGCTTGCCGCCGTGTACCGCTCGCCGTGGCCGGTGCTGCTGTCGGCCCTGCCGGCGGCCTCGGGCATGCTGGCGGGCGCAACGGCGGTGAGCGTGCTTTTCGGCCCGGTGCATGGCATCACGCTCGCGTTCGGCGCGGTTCTCGTGGGCGAGGCGGTCGACTACCCGACCTACCTGTACGCGCACGCGGCACGCGGCGAGCCGCTCACGCGCACTGCAGCGCGCATCGGGCCGACCCTGGGCCTCGCGATACTCACGACCGCGTGCGGCGCGCTGGCCATGCTGCTGTCGAGCTTTCGCGGGCTTGCGCAGCTCGGCACGCTGCTGATCGTCGGCATCGGCGTTTCCGGACTGGTGGTCTGGCGCGTGCTGCCGGTGCTCACGCCGGCGCACGCGCTGCGCGCCAAAGCGCGCGGCCTGCCGTTCCGCGCGAGCCCGCTGTCGCCTTGGCGCAAGCGCGGCCCCTGGCTCGTGGCGCTCGCGGCGATCGGCGCTGCGCTGCTGATCGCCGCGCACCGCGACCGCCTGTGGGACGACGACCTGGCGAACCTCAGCCCGGCGCCGCCGGAGCTGAAAGCACTCGACAGCGAGCTGCGCAATCAACTCGGCGCGCCGGACCTGCGCCACCTGGTCGCGGTGCGCGCCGCGACGCGCGAAGCCGCATTGCAGGCGAGCGAGCGGCTCGTTGCCGTGCTCGAGCGCGCGGTCGCCGCGGACTGGATCGGCGGCTACGACATGGCCGCACGCTACCTGCCGAGCCGCCACGCGCAGGAGCAGCGCCGCGCCGCGCTGCCGGAGGCCGCGGCGCTAGCCGAACGCCTGCAGCAGGCCACGCGGGGACTGCCGTTCCGGCCCGGGGTGTTCGCGCCCTTCCTCGCCGACGTGGAGCGCGCGCGGCGTGCCGCGTGGGTGGACGCCGACACCTGGCGCGGCACCGCGATCGCGCCCAGGCTGGACTCGCTGCTTGCGCAAGCAGACCGCGGCTGGGTGGCGCTGGTGCCGCTCACGGCCGTGCGCAACGTCGAGGCGCTGGACGGTGCCCTGCGCGCGCACGGCGACGACGCGGTGCTGCACATCGACCTCAAGCGCGAGGCCGACGCGCTGGTGGCCGGCTACCGCCGCGAATCGCTGCAGCTGTTCGCGTTCGGCCTGGCGTGCATCGCGGTCCTGGTGTTCGCCGGATTGCGTGACGGCAAGGCGACGCTGCGCGTGCTGGCGCCCGCGCTCGCCGCGGCGCTGCTCACGGTGGCGACGCTGCTCGCGGCGGGCTCGCGCCTGACCATCGTGCACCTGGTGGCGCTGCTGCTGGTGATCGGCGTCGCGCTCAACTACGCCCTGGTCTTCAACCGGCGCGCCGCCGACGAGGCCGAGCGCGCGCTGACGCGCCTCACGGTGCTCGCCGCCAGCCTCACGACCCTGTGCGCCGCCCTGGCGCTCAGCGCCTGCAGCACGCCGGTGCTGCGCGCCATCGGCGTCACCGTGATCTGCGGCACGCTGTACGCGTTCCTGCTCTGCGCCTTGCTCGCGCGCAAGCCTGTGTAACATTGGCAAGGACATCTTGACGCCGATCTACATCACCGGACTGGCCATTGCCAGCGCGCTCGGCGAGGGCATGGCGCCGACCCTCGCCGCGCTGCGCGAGGGACGCAGCGGATTGCGGCGCAACGATTTTCTCGACTGCACGCTGCCCACCTGGATCGGCCGGGCGAGCGGCCTGGAGGACGAGCGCCTGCCCGCGCCGCTCGGGCAGTTCGACTGCCGCAGCAACCGGCTGGCGCAGGCGGGCCTGCGGCAGGACGGTTTCGAGCAGCGCGTCGCGCGCGCCGCCGAGCGGCACGGCCCGCAGCGCGTCGCGGTGTACCTCGGCACGAGCAGCTCCGGCATCCTCGAGGCGGAGCTCGCGTTCCGGCACCGCGATCCTGCCAGCGGCGCGCTGCCTGCCGGCTTGAGCTTCCGCCACACCTACAACCTGTACTCGGTGGGCGACTTCGTGCGGCAGCGCCTCGGCCTCGCCGGTCCCGCCTGCGTCGTCTCCTCGGCATGCTCCTCGAGCGCCAAGGCGTTTGCCGCGGCGGCGCGCGCCATCGCCGCGGGCCTGTGCGACGCCGCGGTGGTGGGCGGCGTGGAAACGCTTTGCCTCACGACGTTGCACGGCTTCGCCTCGCTCGAGCTGCTCTCCGCGCAGCCGTGCCGCCCGTGCGATGAAGCGCGCGACGGCATCTCGCTCGGCGAAGCAGCCGCCTTTGCGCTGCTCGAGCCGGTGGACCGCAGCGGCGAGGCACTGGCACTGCTCGGCTACGGCGAGAGCGCCGACGCCCACCACATGTCCACGCCGCACCCCCAGGGCCTGGGCGCCGTGCAAGCGATGCGCGCGGCGCTGCAATCGGCGCAGGTCGCGGCGCAGGAGGTCGATTACCTCAACCTGCACGGCACCGGCACACGCAACAACGACGCCGCAGAAGATGCGGCGGTACGCGCGGTATTCGGCGAGGGCGTCGCCTGCAGCGCCACCAAGGGCTGGACCGGCCACACGCTGGGCGCTGCCGGCGCGGTCGAGGCGGTGATCACGCTCCTCGCGCTGCGTCACGGCTTTCTGCCCGGCACCGTCAATACCCGGCGCGCGGATCCGCAGTTCGGGCTGCGGCTGCAGCTCGAGACCGAGGCGCGCCCCATCGCGCGCGCCATGTCCAATTCGTTCGGCTTCGGCGGCAGCAACTGCAGCCTGCTGTTCGGGAGGGCGTGATGCAGGCCAGCCTCGCCGGCCAGGCAGTGCTCGCCCCGGGGCTCGCGGACTGGGCGGCCGCACGTGCCGTGCTGCTGGGCAGCGCGCCGTACGTGCCCGGCCCGGCTCCCGATCCCGCGCCCACCCTGCTGCCGACCGCCGAGCGGCGGCGCGCGTCGGCGTCGGTGCGCTGGGCGCTCGCCGTGGCACAGCAGGCGCTCGCCGGTCGCGACGCGGATGCCGTGGCGACCGTATTCGCGTCTTGCGGGGGCGACGGCGCGATCACGCACCAGATCTGCGAAGCGCTGGCCAGCCCGCAGGGCGTGGTGTCGCCGACGCGATTCCACAATTCGGTGCACAACGCGCCTGCCGGCTACTGGAGCATCGCTACGCGCTCGCAGGCTGCCTCCACCAGCCTGAGCGGCTTCGAGGGCAGCTTCGCCATCGGCCTGCTCGAGGCCGCGACCCAAGCAGCCATCGAGCGGCGCAGCGTGCTGCTCGTCGCCTATGACCTGCCCTACCCCGAGCCGATGCACGCGCTGTGGCCCGTGGCGCATCCCTTTGCCGCGGCGTTGCTGCTCGATCCGCCCGGTTCCGGGCCGGCCGCGTTTCGCCTCAACCTGAGGCCGGGCGCGGCACGTGCCTTGGCCTGGCCACCGTCCATCCCCGCCGCGTTTCAGTCCAACCCGGCGGCGCAGGCCTTGCCGCTGCTCGCCGCCTGCCTGCGCGCCGGCCCGACCGAGCTGGCGCTGCCCTACGATGCGGACAGCCACCTCGCCCTCGAGATCCCGCAATGACCCCGGCGGATATCGCGCAGCTCGTGCCGCAGCAAGGGCCGATGTGCCTGCTCAGCGGCGTCGTGCAGCACGACGCCGAGAGCATCGTCTGCGAAGCGGTCAGCCACCGCGACGCGCGCAATCCGCTGCGCCGCGCGGACCGGCTGCCCGCGCTCGCCGCCATCGAGTACGCCGCGCAGGCCCTGGCCGCGCATTGCGCGCTCCTGGGCGGCGGCAGGGGCCGGGGCTTGCTTGCCGGCGTGCGCGACGTCGCGCTGCACGTCGAGCGGCTGGACGACATCGAGGCGCCGCTGCAGGTGCGTGCGCAGCGCCTCGTTGCCAATGGCCGGCACCTGCTCTACGCCTTTTCCGTCGAGGCGGGCGCGCGCGTATTGGTCAGCGGCCGCGTTGCCGTCGTGCTGGACGAAGAGCGGCCGTGACGCGCCGCGCCCTGGTGAGCGGCGGCAGCGGCGAGATCGGCGCGGCGATCTGCCGGCAGCTCGCCGCCGACGGCTGGCAGGTGATCGTGCACGCGCATGCCGGCGCGCAGCGCGCCGCCGATCTGGCCGGCGAGATCGGCGCGCAGAGCCTGTGGTTCGACCTCGTCGATGCGTCCGCCAGCGCTGCTGCTTTGTCCGGCCTGCTCGCGCAGGGCCCGATCCAGGGGATCG
>DASTHP010000243.1:0-2351 GCA_035718125.1 Burkholderiales bacterium
CGATCAGGCCCTCGTCGCCCATCTGGCGCAGCAGCCGGGAGAGGGTTTCCTTGGTGACGCCGAGGCGCGCCGCGATCACCGTCTTGCTCGCGGGCAACTGCACGGAGGCTTGCACGGCGCCGGGCGGGGCGAGCGAGTCGAGATAGCCGGCCAGGCGCTCGCGCGCGCCGTGCTGCGTGGTGGCCTCGAAGTCCATCACCAGCTCGTGCATGCGCTGGCTCATGCTCGCCAGCAGGCCGCGCGCGAAGGCGCGGTCGGCGTCGATCAGCGCAAGAAGCGGCGCCGCACGCACCACGACGAGCAACGTGTCGGCGAGCGCCACCGCATCCACCGGCAGCGGCTTGTCGAGGAACAGCACCGCCTCGGCGAAGGTCTCGCCGGGGCCGACCAGCCGCAGCACCTTCTCCGTCTCGCCCTTGAGGGAGAGCTTGACCAGCCCGTAGGCCACCGCCATGAGGCCGCGCGGCTTCTCGCCGCGGCGCGCGATCACGGTGCCGCGCGCGACGTGCTCGGTGCGCGCGTGCCGCGCGATCTCGGCAAGGCGCGCCGGCGGGGTGTGGCGGAACAGCGGCAGCTTGCCGAGAATATCGGCGGCCAGGGTGCGGTTGACCAAGCGTCTCCTTCCTTCCTTGTGCCGGCCATGCTGGGCGCGCACAGGGGCCGCTTCCTTGCTCTGGATCAATTTCGGGCACGCGTAGGCTGGCGGTAGCATCGGGCCGTGGACGCCTACCTCTGGGTAAAGACCCTGCACGTGGCCTGCGTAATCCTGAGCCTCTCGGGCTTCGCGGCACGCGGCGCGCTGATGCTCGCGGAGTCCCCCCACTTGAACGCGCGCTGGCTGCGCGTCGCGCCGCACGTGGTGGACACGGTGCTCCTGGCGAGCGCCGCGTGGCTGGCGTGGTTCCTGCAGCAGTACCCCTTCGTGCACGGCTGGCTCACGGCGAAGGTGGTGGGACTGCTCGCCTACATCGGCTTCGGCATGGTGGCGCTCAAGAGAGGGCGCACCAAGCGCATCAGGACGGCCTTTCTCCTGCTCGCGCTCGCCTCGGCCGCGTACGTGGTGTGGGTCGCGCTGTCGCGCGACCCGGCGGGGCCGCTGGCGCTGCTGAGGTAAAGCGCCAGCTGGCTGGAACGCATGGGCGCGCGCGGTGATGCGCGCCACCGGTTGATTTTCGTCAAGCCACCGGGATGGCGAGCGGGTAAGGTGGCCTCGTCATCCTGTCAAAGGAGGCCCGCGCCGATGAAAATGGTCCTGCTCGTCTGCAACAGCTACTTCATGGATCGCGTCATGAAGATCCTGAAGGACAACGGCATCGACTACTTCACCAGCTGGGACCGGGCGAAAGGCAAGGGCCACGGCACCGAGCCGCACCTGGGCTCCGGCGGCTTCGGCAGCACCAACTCGGTGACGATGGTCGCCTTCGAGGACGATGCGCCGCTCGAAGGGCTGATCCAAAGCATCAAGCAGGCCAATCAGGAGACCAAGCGCGCGGCCGACCACATCCGCCTCTTCCAGCTGCCGCTCGAGCGGATCGTCTAGCGCAATCTCGCCCTACGTCCTCCACTTGATGGAGCAGCCGATCGACGGCGTCTGCTCCGCAGGGCCGCGGCCGGTCTTCGCCACGCCGACCATGGCCTCGAAGAGCTCGCGGCGAGCATTGGGCACCGCCTGTCGACCCGAGGCATCGATGCGCCCGCGGTACTGCAACTCGAGCTTCGCATTGAAGCCGAAGAAGTCGGGCGTGCACTGCGCGCGGTAGGCCTTCGCCACCTCCTGTGTTTCGTCGAGCACGTAGGGGAAGGGAAACGCTTCTCGCGCGCGACGCGCACCATATTGTCGAAGGAATCCTCCGGGTAGTCGGCCGGATCGTTCGACATGATCGCAATCGAGCCGATGCCGTGCGGCGCGAGCTCGGTGCAGTCGCGCACGATCCGGTCGATCACCGCCTTGACGTAGGGGCAGTGGTTGCAGATGAACATGACCAGCAGCCCGTTGGGTCCGCGCGCCGAGGCGAGCGTGTGGCGCTTGCCGTCCACGCCGCGCAGGTCGAAGTCCACCGCCTTCCAGCCGAAATCGCAAACCGCCGCTTCCGTTCTCACCATGGCGCGATGATATGTGCAGCAGACCGGCCGCGGCAAGGCGATCCTGCGGGCCCGCCGTGCCGCGGCCATCTCTGGCACAGTTGCGTGCAAGGAGGATGCTGGATGCAAGCACACATCGTGTTGGCCCATCCCGAGCCGAACTCGTACAACGCGCACCTCGCACGGACGACCTGCCGTGCGCTCGAGCGCGCGGGATGGACGACGACCCTGTCCGACCTCTACGCAATGCAGTTCGATCCGTTCGAACG
>DASTHP010000244.1:0-2596 GCA_035718125.1 Burkholderiales bacterium
GTTGTAGATCTCGCGCGCACCGGCGACCGCGTCGCCGCCGAAGTTGATCATCGCCACGGCGTCCGGGCGGTTGGCCGCGGCCTTCTGCACGTAGTTGGAGAATTCGCGCTCGCCCAGGGGGTGGCGGTCCGCGCCGACGAATTCGAGGCCGTGGTTCTTGCCGACCTCCTTGATGTACTTCTCCAGCGACCAGCCGAAGGCGTAGTCGGCCACCAGCAGGTGCCAGCGCTTCGCCTTGGGGTTGGCCTTCATGAAGTTGTCCACCACGGTCTTCGCGGCGGTGTAGGGGCTCGCGGCCCACTGGAAGGAGTAGCGGTGACAGCGGCTGCCGGAGATGTCCTCGGTGCCGCCGCTGAAGAAGTGCAGCACCTTCTTGCGCTTGGCGACTTCCGACACGGCGAGCGCCACGCCGGAAGACCACGGCCCGATCATGAAACGCGCGCCTTCGCCGTCGATGGCCTCTTCGGCGCGACGGGTGGAGGTGCCGGCCTGCGTGCCGCCGTCGCGCGTGACGTACTTGATCGGCCGGCCGAGGATCTTCATGCCGCGCTCCTCGAGCGCCATGCGCATGCCGCGGTCGTTGAGCGGGCCGACGTCGGCGAAGGCACCGGTCTGGTCCCACAGGCCGAGGATCACGATGTCCTTCGCTTGCGCGCGCACGATGCCGGGAAAGCCCAGCCCGCTCGCGGCACTGGCGGCGGCGATGCCGCCGAGCTTGAGGATGTCCCTGCGCTTGATCTGGCTCATGACGTGACCCCCTTGAGTGGAAAGCGCAGCCTACACCTCGATTTGCGGGGGCGGGAAGCCGTTCCGCAGGCTGCTGCGCCGCGTCACGACGTCGCGGCGCCCGGCCTCCTGCGGCCCGACGCCGGGCGCGCACCGCCCATGGCGAGGACCTGTTGCCACCAGTCCTCGCCCGCAAGGTTCTCGGCCACGAAATCCGCGAAGGCACGCACCTTGGCGGTGAGATAGCGGTTGCTCGGATAGACCACCTTCACCGAGGGCGCGGGCGCCGCCCAGTCGAGCAGCAGCGGCACGAGCTGCCGCGATTGCAGCATCGGGATGGCGAGCATCTCGGGCACCTGGGCGATGCCGATGCCACGCGCGGCTGCGGCGCCCGCTCCCTCGAAGGAGTTCACGGCGAGGTTTCCCTTGGGCGTGAAGCTCGCACGCTCGCCCTCCTTCTGGAATTTCCAGTCGAGCACGCGGCCGGTGGACGCGGATACGGAGCGCACGCAGTTGTGGCGCGCGAGGTCCGCCACGCTGCGCGGCGTGCCGCGCGCCTTGAGGTAGGCGGGGGCGGCGCAGGTGACCCAGTGCGCGTCGGCGATGTGGCGCGCGACGAGGGTCGAGTCGCCCGGGATATCGATCGCGCGCACCGCGCAGTCAAGGCCTTCCTCGACCATGTTCACCGCGCGGTTGGTGACGTCCATCTCCAGCTCGATCTCCGGGTAGCGCGCCAGGAAGCCCGGCAGCGCCTGCATGAAGGCGTCGTGGATGAAGGAGTTGGGCACACTGACGCGAAGGCGCCCGTGCGGCGAGCGGCGGGCCCGCGAGAGCTGGTCCTCGGTCTCGGTGAGGTCCCCGAGCATGCGCACGCAGCCCTCGTAGTAGACGCGTCCGTCCTCGGTGAGGCTCAGCTGCCGCGTCGTGCGATGCAGCAGCCGCACGCCCAGGCGCTTTTCCAGCTGCGCCACCGCGGTGGTGGCGGTGGGGCGCGCGATGTCGAGGGCGTCGGCGGCGCGCGCGAAGGAGCCGAGCTCCACCACCCGGGAGAAGACGCGCATGCAGAAGAGCTGGTCCATGGGCTGATTGTTAAGAAATAGAAAACAATGAATTTGCCCGAGCGCTGTTTATTTCGCAAGCGCGGATCAATAAAGTGCGCGCCTCGTTTTCAACCTACAGGACAAGGAGTACGGACATGGCTCAGAAGAAACTCATCGCCGTCATCGGCGCCACGGGCGCGCAGGGCGGCAGTCTCGTGCGCGCGATCCTCGCCGACCCGGCGGGCGGCTTTTCGGTGCGGGCGATCACGCGCAAGGTGGACTCGGCGAAGGCCCGCGAGCTCGCCAGCCTCGGCGCCGAAGTGGTGCAGGCGGACCTCGATGACGCGGCGAGCCTCGAGCGCGCGTTCGCCGGCGCCTACGGGGCATTCTGCGTCACGAATTTCTGGGAGCACTTCTCGGCGGAGAAGGAAGTCGTGCAGGCGCGCAACATGGCGCAGGCGGCGAAGGCCGCGGGCGTGCAGCACGTGGTGTGGTCCACGCTCGAGGACACGCGCAAGTGGGTGCCGCTGTCGGACAGCCGCCTGCCGACGCTGCAGGGCAAGTACAAGGTGCCGCACTTCGACGGCAAGGGCGAGGCGGACCAGCTCTTCTACGGGCTGCCCACCACCTATCTCGTGACCTCCTTCTACTGGGACAACTTCATCTACTTCGGCATGGGCCCGAAGAAAGGCGCGGACGGCAAGCTCGGCATCGCCTTCCCGATGGGCGACAAGAAGCTCCCCGGCATCGCCGCCGAGGACATCGGCAAGAGCGCCTACGGCGTCTTCAAGCGCGGCCAGGAGCTGATCGGCAAGACGGTCGGCATCGCC
>DASTHP010000245.1:0-13229 GCA_035718125.1 Burkholderiales bacterium
TGGCCCGCGGCGTGGATCGAGCGCGCGGCCGCGGCGCTGCAGGCGCTCGCGCGCCTGGCGGCGCTCGACCCGCTCGCCCCCGCGACGCACATCGCGCTCGCGGGTGCGCTTGCCATCGGGCATGGCTTGGTCGAGGAGGCCGAGCGCCACTGGGCGGAGCAGGATGACGAGCCGGCCCGGCGTTGGCGGCGCGACCGCGAGTTGATGGGCGTCGCGGGTTCGGCGCGCGAGCGGCGCCTGGCATCGGCGTGGAAAGCGCTCGACGCCCGGGCGCGAACAATGGCATAGTCCCGGCCCATGGCCGCTCTCTTCAAGTACGCCCTCCCGGTCGAGGAGACCCAGTGGAAGTTCGACGGCAAGGGCGAGACCACCTTCACTTGGAGCTACGACGCGCAGAGCGAAGACCTGCTGCGGCTATACTCCAAGGGCAAGCAGCAGCAGTGGGACGCCGAGAAGCGCATCGACTGGTCGATCGACGTCGATCCGGACGACCCGATGCAGATCGACGAGACGGTGCTGCCGCTCTACGGCACGCCGCTATGGAGCAAGATGTCGGAGCGGCAGAAATCCGACCTGCGCTACCACGCGCAGGTGCACAACCTGTCGCAGTTCCTGCACGGCGAGCAGGGCGCGCTGATCTGCGCCGCGCGCATCGTCCAGGACGTGCCCACCATCGAAGCCAAGTTCTACGCCGCCACGCAGGTGATGGACGAGGCGCGTCACGTGGAGGCTTACCGGCGCCTGCTCAAGGAGAAGTTCCGCTTCGCCTACCCGATCTCCAGGCCGCTCAAGGTGCTGCTCGAGCAGGCGCTGACCGACAAGCGCTGGGACTTCACCTACCTCGGCATGCAGGTGCTGATCGAGGGGCTCGCGCTCGTCGCCTTCCAGAGGATCCGCGACTACGCGAAGAACCCGCTCTGCCAGGCGGTGAACGCCTACGTGATGCAGGACGAGGCACGCCACGTCGCCTTCGGGCGCCTCGCGCTGCGCGAGTACTACCCGCAGCTGACCGAGGCCGAGCGGCGCGAGCGCGAGGAGTTCGTCATCGAGGGCTCGCACCACCTGCGCGACCGGCTGAACTCCGAGGAGATGTGGGAGCGCGTGGGCCTAGACGCGAAGGAAGCGATGCGCCAGCACGACCAGTCCGAAGGCCATACGCGCTTCAAGAAGCGGCTGTTTAGCCGCATCGTGCCCACGGTGAAGGACATTGGCCTGTGGAGCGAGCGCGTGCAGAAGGCCTACGCCGACCTGGGCGTCCTGCACTACGCGGACAAGGATCCCCAGGAGATGCTCGACAACGACGCGCGCGTTGCCGAGGAATTCGACAAGCTGATGCAGCGGCGCGGCTAGATTCGCCGCGCCTTGGTCGCCGGCATGCCGGCGACCCGGGGAAGATCAGCCGCGCCCGCGACCGCCGCCCTGGCCCCCGCCCTGGCCGCCGCTGCCACCGCGACCGCCGTAGCTGCCGCCACCGCCGCGGAATTCTCCGCCGCCGCCGCTCCAACCGCGCGTTGCCCCGCCGCCGCCCCCGCCCCTGAACTCGCCACCGCGCGACTCCATGCGCGGCATCGATTGCGGCGCACCCGCGCCCGGCTGCGAGCGCGGGGCCTCGAAGCGCGGCTGGGCGCTCGGCGCTTGAACGCGCGGTTGCTGGGGCGTCGCCTGCACGCGCGGCTGCGGCCGCGGAGCTTCCATTCGCGGCTGCGCGTTGGGCGCTTGAGCGCGGGGCGATTGCGGGCGCGGCCCTTCCATGCGGATCTGGCCGCGCGGGGCATTCGCCTGCGGCGACGTCCGCGGCGCATCGTTGCGCGGTTGCTGCCGCTGCGCGTCCCCGGACGATTGCGGACGAGGGGACTCCGCGCGCCGCTCCGGCCGCGAGTTCGTCCCACGATCGTCCATCCGGCGCGGGTCGGCTCGCTGATCGCCGCGGCCTGCGAAGCTGCGCTGCTCGCCCGAGGCGCGAAAGCCTGGCGCCGGCATGACGTGCGCGCGGCGCGTCTCGTGGCTCTGGCCGACACCGCGACGGTGCCAGCCGTCATGCTGCCACTTGCCCGCCTGGATCGCGCGTGGCGCGGGGCCGTAGGGGCGCACGTACCCGGGCCTCACGTAGTAGGCGTGGGGATGGACGACCGCCACATGGTTGTGGTGCCAGCTGAAGCCGCCGTAGAAGAATCCGGCGGAGATGCCGACGCCGACGCCCCACCAGAACCCGGGATAGCCGACCGCGTAGTAGCCCGGCCAGGGTGCCCAGTAGACAGGGGGATACGCCGGCCACCACCAGGACCCGTAAACCACATACGGGTCGTAGTAGGGGACATACACGACCTGCGGATTCGCCTGCTCGATGACGATGGTCTGCCCGTCCGCGGTTACGCGCTGGCGCTCATCGGACTCGAGCTTGCCTTCCGCCTTCGCGCGCTGGCGCAACTGCTGGATCGTGTCCATCACCTGAGCTTCCTGGGCAAGGAACGCGTCGCCGAGGCGCCGGGTCCATTCGAGGTTCTCGTCCATGCGGGCGAGCAGGTTGGGAAAGGCGACCAGCGACTTGACGCTCGGGTCCCAGTCCTTGTCCTGGACGGCGCTCACCGCCTCGTCGCCCTGGATGCCGGAATGGGCGCGCGACCAGCGCGCGGCCTCGACGATTTCCAGGGGATAGGTGGCCGCCATCAGCACTTGCGACAGCAGCGCATCCGGATAGAGCGCGACGGGCGCCAGGGTCTGGTCGAGCTCGGCCTGGCTGAACGACTTGCGCTCCTCGGCCTTGACCGGGGACAGGGTGACGGCTACAGCAAGCAGGGCGGCAATCAGCACTCTCATGGAGCACCTCCGCCTACTTTATATAACCGACCCCGCCTTACAGTCGCCCGCAAATTGGGGCGAATTGCAACAGGATGTAACTAGTCGGCGGACTTTTCCAGCGCCGGCAGGTTGATGCCGGAGGAGAGGTCGTCGTGCGTCACGCCGTGGTTGCGGTCGACGGCGCTGGGCGGCTGGGCGCCCTTCTTCGGCCGGCCCGGGCGGTAAAACACCTGGAACGGCTTCACCGGCGGCACCGGCGGCGGGCTCTCGAGGAACCGGCAGTCCGACTCCGTGGGGAAGCTCGCCATGGCGCCGATGCGCGTGCCCTTGAAGAACACGGTGTACCGGAGCATGTGCGCCGAGCCAGGAATCGGCTGGGCGATCACTTCGTACTTGCCTACGTTGAAACGGGAACGGGCCTGCCGCCCGGGATGCTCCCGGGGTGCTTCGGTCTGCTTTTTCATCGACCCCTTATACACCAAAAAGGGGGTCTCCGGCCGTCCGGGCGGGCCCCTGGCTCCCTCCCGGGAACGGGCCGGACATTCCTACCGACCCTGAGGCGGCAGCGGCAGACCGCGGCGCTGCATCTGGGCCCGCGCACGGTCCGGAAAATCCGTGATCAGCCCGTCCACGCCGAGATCCAGCACCCGTTCGATGGCCGCCGGCTCGTTGACCGTCCAAGGGATCACCCGCAGGCCAAGGGAGCGGGCTTCGACCACGGACGCAGTGTCCATTTCCAGGTGGTTCGGCGACCAGATGCGGCCGCCGGCCGCATGCACCGCTGCCGGCTGCGAGCCCTCGCGCCGCCGGCCCGTCAAATAGACGGTGGCGATCCCGGGCGCCTCGCGCTCCACCACGAGCAGCGTGCGCCAGTCGAAAGATTGGATGCTGGTGCGCGCTTCCACGCCCGCCTTGCGGACTTCCGCGATCACCGCCAGCGCGAAGGCCTCCGGTGCGAGCGTCTCTTCGGGCGCCTGCGGGGTGAGCTTGGTCTCGATGTTGAAGCGCACGGCGGTATTGCCGGCCTTTGCCACCATTTCGAAGAGCTCGGCGAGGCTCGGCACGCGCGCGCCGTCTGCAGGCTCCTGGTCCGGGAACTGCTCCGCCGTCTTGCTACCGGGGCGCAGGCGGCCCACGTCGTAGCGCCGCAGCGCCTCGAAGCTGAGCTCGTGGATGAGCGGCGCTGGCGCCTCCACCCAGCGCCCGTCCGGGCCGCGCGCGATGTCGGGATTGAGGCGCCGGTCGTGGTGGATCACCACCACACCGTCCTTCGTGACCCCGGTGTCCAGCTCCAGCGTCGTCACGCCGACCGCCAGCGCGGCGGCGAAGGCCTGCAGCGTGTTCTCGGGGGCGAGCCCGCGTGCGCCGCGGTGGCCTTGCAGGTCGAATGCGGACGCGGTCATGGGGACGATGAGGGCGGCGATTGCCCAGAGCCGTCGCATGGCCGGATACTACCCGCACCATGCCGGCCACGCCCCGGACGTTTCGCCTGCAGGTGCCGGACGCGGACCTCCGCGACCTGAAGGAGCGCCTGGCACGTACGCGCTGGCCGGACGAGCCGCCGCTCGAACCCTGGTCGACGGGCACGAGCCTCGCCTACGTGAAGGAGCTGTGCGAGTACTGGCGCGAGCGCTTCGATTGGCGCGCCTGGGAAGCGCGGCTCAACGCTTTCCCGCAGTTCACCGCGCAGGTCTGCGGCATCGAGCTGCATTTCATCCATGCGCGCTCGCCCAACCCGGACGCGATCCCGCTGGTGCTCTCGCACGGCTGGCCGGGCTCGGTGTTCGAGTTCCACGAGCTGGTCCCGCTGCTCACGCCGCATTTCCACGTGGTGGCGCCTTCGCTGCCGGGCTATGGGCTGTCGTTCAAGCCGGGACAGCGGCGCCTCGGCGTGGAGGAGATCGCGCAGTGCTTCGCCGAGCTGATGGGCGCGCTCGGCTACCCGCGTTTCGGCGCGCAAGGCGGCGACTGGGGCGGCTTCATCAGCACGGTGCTGGGGCACCGCTACCCGGAGCGTGTCATCGGCATCCACCTCAACCTGCTCGCCGTGCGCCGCGACCCGAAGGCGGTGGCGGAGCCCACGCCCGAGGAAAAAGTGTTCCTGCGCGAGCTGGCGCACTGGCTCAAGGAGGATACCGGCTACCAGGCGATCCAGGGCACCCGGCCGCAGACGCTCGCTTTCGGCCTCACCGATTCGCCTGCCGGGCTCGCCGCGTGGATCGCGGAGAAATTCCGCGCCTGGTCCGACTGCGGCGGCCGGATCGAGAATGCGATCTCGCGCGACGCGCTGCTGGCGAACATCTCGCTTTACTGGTTTACGGGCGCCATCGGCTCCTCCTTCTGGCCGTACTACGCGCGCTTGCACGGGCCCTGGCCGGTCCCCGAGGGGCAGACGGTGGACGTACCCATGGGCTACGCCGCGTTTCCGAAGGAGATCGTGCGGCCGCCGCGCTCGGTGGCCGAGCGCATGTACACCGACATCCGGCGCTGGAGCGTGATGCCCAAAGGCGGGCACTTCGCCGCGCTCGAGCAGCCGGCGCTGCTGGCGAGCGAAGTGCGCGAGTTCTTCCTCGGCCTGCCGGCGCGCTGAGGCTTGGGCGGGCGGCCGCCGCGCCCAGGCTCAGGCGGCGAGGGGGACGATGAGGTCTTCGCCCTCGTTGCGCGCGTTGTTGACGCGCTTGCTCACCGCGTAGTGCGCGAACTCGCGGGCGAGCGCATGGGCGTGTGCGTATTGCGTGGCGTCCTTGAGGCCCGGATCGAGCCAGCCCGCGTGCGCCTCGTCCGGCAGTACCACCGGCATGCGGTCATGGATCGCGGTGGCAGGGCCCTCGGCCGCCTTGGTGAGGATCGCGCAGCTGAGCTGATCGTTCCAGGTGGACATCAACCCGGCGAAGCAGAACGGCTTGCCGTCGCTGCGATGCAGGTAGAAAGGCTGCTTGCCGCCGGCGAGCGCTTGCCATTCGTACCAGCCCTCCGCGGGCAGCAGGCACCGCGTGCGACGCAGGGGATCGCGCCACATGGGCTTGCCCGCCGCCTCCTCGAGGCGCGCATTGATGGTGAAGGACGGCGGCTTGTCCTGCTTCCACCAATGCGGGATGAGGCCCCAGCGGGCGCCGGTGAGCGCGAGCTCGCCCGCTTCAAGATACAGCAGCGGCACCGCGGTGGTCGGCTGCACGTTGAAGCGGCGCGGGAACGAGAGGCCGCTTTCGCGCCGGATCTGCCAGGCGCGCTCGATCGAGGCCTGGTCGGGGCTGACGTAACGGCCGCACATGGAGCGCGAGGACCCGTGATCAGCGCGCGCGGGCGCTCAGGCTTGCGTGCCGCCCTTGGCGAGGCCCTGCACCAGCGGGCGCGAGCCCTGGATCGCCACGCGCTGCTGGTAGAACGCGAGCGCCCGGCGCCCGCCCAGCTCCTCGCCGCCGCCCGCGCGCCCTGGGCCGCCGTGCACGAGCTGCGGCAGCACGGTGCCGGGCCCCGGCGAGAGTTCGACCTTCGGATGCCCGATGTAGATGCGCCCGTGGTGCGGGGCGATGTCCGCGACCACGTCCTCGAGCCACGCCGCATCTTCCGAATAGATCGAGCACACCAGTCCGCCGCCACCGCGCGCGGCGATCGCCGCGGGGTTCCCGGTGTAAGGCAGGATCGACACCACGGGACCGAACACTTCGCGCGCGTGAACGGCTTCAGCCCTGGCATCCGGCGCAAACTCGAAGAGCGTCGGCGCGAGGAAATAGCCCCTGGGAAACAGCGCCTGTGCGCCACCCGTGACCAGCTTGCCTTCGGTGCCCAACCGGCCCACGCCTTCGCGCACCTCAGCGAGCTGCGCGGCGTTGGTGAGCGGGCCCATGCGCACCTCCTCTTGCGCAGGGTCGCCGACCTTGGTGGCGGAAAGCAGGCCTGCGAGGTCGTCGCGCACCGCGGTGGCGTGCTCCGCGGGCACCAGCACGCGGCGGATGGCGGTGCACTTCTGGCCCGCCTTCTGCGTCACGTCGCGCACCACCTCCTTGAGGAAGAGCTCGTAGAGGTCGCCGCTGGCGCCCGCGTCGGGCCCCAGCAGGGCTGCGTTGAGGCTGTCGGCTTCCACGTTCACGCGCACCGAATGGCGGATGACGTTCGGCAGCGCGCGCAGGCGCTCGCCGGTATCGCCTGAGCCGGTGAAGGCGAGCACGTCCTGCGCGCCAAGGAGCTCCGGCAGGTTGCGCGGCGCGCCGACCAGCAGCGAAAGCGCGCCCCCGGGCAGCACCTTCTTCTCCACGATCACCTGCAGGGCGCGCTGCGCGAGCATCGCGGTCGCGGTCGCCGGCTTGGAGAGCACGGGCATGCCGGCGAGCAACGCGGCAGCGGCCTTTTCGGCAAGGCCCCAGGCCGGGAAGTTGAAGGCGTTGATGTGCACCGCGACGCCGTGGCGCGGCACCGAGAGGTGCTGGCCGTGAAAGCGCGGCGAGCGCCCGAGCTGGATGCCCTCGCCGTCGACGAGAAAGCGGCCCGCGCCGAGCTGGGTTCCCAGCTCGGCGTAGGCGAGCAGCGTGGCGATCGCGCCATCGACGTCGAACTTCGCATCCGAGCGGGTATTGCCGCAGTTGCGGATGCCGAGCTCGAGCAGCTCGTCGCGCGCGCCCTGCAGCGCGTCGGCCATGCCTTTGAGCAGCGCGCCGCGCTCGGCGAAGGAGAGCGCGCGCAGCGCAGGACCGCCGCTGGCGCGCGCGTGCTCGAGGGCCGCGGCGAGATCCACGCCCTCGCTCGAAGCGAGGGCGATGGGTTCCTCGGTCGCCGGATTGACGAGCGTCTGGCCGGCGCCGCCGCCTTGCACCCAGCGGCCGCCGACATAGCTGGAAAGTTGCTGCATGCCTTGCTCCATGCGCGTGGGACTGCGCGGGAGTGTAGCGCGAGCGGCGCGCCCGCCGGCGCTCAGAAGCGGAATTGCCCTGCGATGGCGACCGCGCTGTAGCCGTAGTCGCCCATCATGCCGCCCGCATAGTGGATGACGCCGCCGAAGTACTCCCAGTCGGCACGCACCGAGAAATTGGATGCGATGCGCCAGTCCACGCCGATCGACATCAGGGCCGCGATATCCGTGTGGCTGGTGTCGAAGTAGTTCCCGCCGCAGAGCGCAAAGCAGCGGTAATCCACGTCGGTGTAGGCGAAGCCGAGCTTGAACAGCACGTCGACGCTCGGGTTGAGCGGCATCGAGAAGGTGCCGGAGAAGGCGAGCGCGGTCGTGTTGAACTCGTCCGTCTTGGCGCCGAATGCGTAAGTGCTGAAAGTGCCGAGGTCGTAGAAGCCAGCCTCGAACCCGAAGCGCGCGGGCCACACGTAGCCGCCATAGATCTTGAAACCGGTCGCGGTGCTGTCGGCGCTGCCGCCGGCGGGGATGGTGACGTAGGCGAACTCGGTGGCGTTATCCGTGTAGACCTGCATCACGCCGGCGCCGACATAGGCGCCCGTGCCACGTGCCTGCGCATGCGCCTGCGCGGCGAGCAGCGCGCCCGCGAGGAGCGCAGCGAGAACGGCAATCCTCTTCACAAGGCCTCCATTTTGCATTGGCGCGGGTCGATTGTGCGCCCCGTTGGGGGTCGCGAACCTCCCCAGTCTGAGTGAGGCACGCCCGCGGCGTTATGCTCTGGATCAAAGGAGGATGCGATGGGCTACGAATGTTTCGATCTGCAGACCGAGGGCAGGGTGGCGCACCTCAAGCTGTCGCGGCCGGAGCGGCGCAACGCCATGGCGGCGGCCTTCTGGACCGAGCTGCCGGCGATCGTGCGAGAGCTGGACGCGACAGGGTCGGTGCGGGCCTTGGTGATCTCGTCCACGGGACCGCACTTCTGCGCGGGGCTGGACCTTTCGCTGTTCCAGTCCGCGGACATCGCGAGCGGCGGTACAGCGGAGGCGCGGCTGCGCTTCCGGCGCGAGCTCGAGCGCCTGCAGGCGAGCCTCAACGCGCTGGCGGACGCGCGCTTCCCGGTGGTCGCGGCGATCCAGGGCGGCTGCATCGGCGGCGGGGTGGACATGGCGAGCGCCTGCTGCCTGCGCTACGCCACGCGCGATGCCTGGTTCGTCATCCAGGAGATCAACCTCGGCATGATGGCCGACGTCGGCACCTTCAACCGCGTGCACAAGCAGCTGCCGGAGGCGGTGATCCGGGAGCTGGGCTACACCGGCGACCGGCTCGGCGCCGAGCGGGCCGAGCGGCTGGGCTTCGTGAACGGCCTCTTCGACACGCACGAGGCGCTGGTGGACGGCGCGCTCGCCGTGGCGCGGCGCATCGCGCAGAAGGCGCCCGTGGCGGTCGCGGCGACCAAGCAGATGATCTCCTTCACGCGCGACCACTCGGTGGCGGAGAGCTTCGAGTACCTCAATGCCCTGCAGCCGGGCATCTTCAGCATCGAGGATATCCGCCGGACCGTGGCGGCGAAGGGCGGGGCGGCCGCCTACGCGGACCTGCCGGCGCTAGACTAGCGCGATGGCTACCAAGACCAGGTCCGGACTGAAGCGGGCCCCGGCCAAGCGCCGGGCGAAGAAGGCGAAGGCAGACTCGCGCGGGCTCACGCCGGCCGAATGCCGGCTCGACATGCTCTCGGGCGTTGCCGAGGAAGTGCGCGAGCGCGTGGCGAAAGAGGGCGGCGAGATCATCGGGACATACAGGGATCCCCTGGGCGGGGGCGCGCTGCTGGCGTGCATCCTGCCCATCTCGAAGGTGGAGCCCACGCCCTTCCAGCGCGACCTCTCCGACATGCACCACAAGAAGCTCGCCGATGTCATCGACAAGACCGGCATCTTCCTCGACCCCATCATCTGCGTGACCGCGCCCAAGGAAGGCTTCTGGACGCCGAACGGCATGCACCGCCTGATGGCGATGCGCCGCCTCGGGGCGAAGTCGATTACGGCGCTGGTGGTGCCCAGGCGCGAGGTGGCCTGGGAGATCCTGGCGCTGAATACCGAGAAGGCGCACAACCTGCGCGAGAAGTCACTCGAGGTGATCCGCATCTACCGCGGGCTGCTCGAGGAGGACCCGAAGCTCGCGGAAGCGGGCTTCTCGTTCTATCTGGAGGAAGCCGCGTTCGTCACCCTGGGGATCTGCTACGAGAAGAACGGCAAGTTCGCGGGCGGGGCGTACAACGCCATCGTGCGGCGGCTGGAGAAGTTTTCGGACGAGCCGATCGCGAAGGCGCTGAAGGCGCATGAGCGGCACGCCGAACTGCTGATGGAGCTGGATGCCCGGGTGGGCGAGGTGGTCAAGAAGCTGAAGGACAAGGGATTCGTGAGTCCCTATCTGCGCGCCTTCGTCGTGGCGCGCATCAATCCGCTGCGCTGGATCCAGGGCGAGCCGCCGCCGCTGGAAGAAGTGCTGAAGACCATGACCGGGCGCGCGGCGAAGTTCAACGCGGAGAAGATCAAGCAGGAGGATCTCGCCTCGGCAGGCGGCGCGCCCGACGAGACGGACTGACAGCGCGCCCGCTCTGGTCGCGCCCTAGCGAGCTGAGTCCAGCCGACCGAGGATCGCCGGACGCTCGTCGCCTTCCACGACGAGCGCGAATGCACAGGCGTCGGCGCTGCCGCGCAGCGCGAGCTTCGCGCCGTAATACACCGGGCCCTTCAGCCAGGCGTCGAGCCGGACCGGCAGCGGGTGCTGCGTGCCGGGCAAGCGCGCGATGCACTGGCCGAGCACGCGCTGCGGATGGTTGAACGCCCTGCGAAAGCCGAACAGGCGTGCATACCAATCCGAGAGGTGGATGCCGTTGTAGTCGCCCGTCAGTTTCCCGAAGCGCGCGCGGGCGGCAGTTGCCGACGTCCACTCGGCAACCCGTGCGCCATCGACGGCCGGCGCCGCGGCAAGCGGCGAGGCAGGCTGTGCCGCCCCGAACCGTCCCCGGTAGTAGAACGCAGTGAGGCTCTCCCAGACGAGCGCGCCGCCGCGCCGGGCGGTGCAGGCCAGATCGATCTCGGCTCCCTTGTCCAGCACGCGCGCATCGGCGACCCGAGCCATCAATTGAAGCGTCTCGCCGCGAGCGAAAGCCTGGTGCAGCACGACGCGATTGCGTACCTGCAGCGCGCCCCAGATCGGGAACGGAAAGCGGAAATCCGTCAGCACGCTCATCAGCAGGCGAAAGCCGGCCACGTGGGGGTAAAGCAGCGGCCACAGGGGGTGCCCGCCGAGGCCCGTCAGCTCCAGGAAGTCATCAAGCGGCGCGCCGTCCACGCGATGGTCCCGCCAATTCGCCGCCAGCTGCGGCAGGCCGGCGCCGAGCCCCGGGCGACGGGGATACAGGATCGCGCGCGCCATGAACGCGGGCGCAAACGGCGCGCGCGCGTACTCGCGCGCCATTGCTAGGCGGCGGCGCTGCCGTGCCCCGACCAGGAGTCGCGCAGCGTCACGGTGCGCAGGTACGCGCCGGGGTGGCGGGGGTCCGCGTTGAAGTAGCCGTGGCGCTCGAACTGGACCGCTGCGTCGCTGCGCTCCCCGCGAAGGCTGGGCTCGAGCTGCGCGCGGATCGCCTTCATCGAGTCCGGGTTGAGGTGCTCCATGCCCTCGGGATGCGCGGCCTTGAACAGCCGGTCGACCAGGCGCACCTCGGCTGCGTGCGCGTGCTTCACGCTTACCCAGTGGATGTTGCCTTTCACCTTGTAGCTGTTCGCGCCCTCGGTGCCTGACCTCGAGTCGGCAAAGTAGGTGCAGCGCACCGTGCCGGTCGCCTTGTCGAAGCCAGTGCACTTCACCACGTAGCCGTAGCGCAGGCGCACCATGTTGCCGGGGTACAGCCGGAAGTAGCCCTTCGCCGGGACCTCCTGGTAGTCCTCGCGCTCGATCCACAGCTCCTTCGCAAATGGCACCAGCCGCTTGCCCATCTCCGGCTTCTGCGGATGGTTGGGCACCTCGACCGATTCTTCCTGCGCGTCGGGGTAGTTCTCGATCACGAGCTTCACGGGATCCAGCACTGCCATGCGCCGCGGCGCGATCTCGTTCAAGTGCTCGCGCATGCAGTCTTCCAGGATCCCGAAGTCGATCATCTGGTTGGCCTTGGCGACGCCGATGCGCTCGGCGAAGCGCCGGAAACCCTCCGCGGTGTAGCCGCGGCGCCGCGCGCCGGCCAGTGTCGGCATGCGCGGATCGTCCCAGCCGTCGACGTGGCCTTCCTCGACGAGCTGGATGAGCTTGCGCTTGGACAGGAGCACGTGGGTCAGGTTGACGCGCGCGAACTCGATCTGCTGGGGCAGGGGGAGCTTAAGCAGCCCCCCGTCGGCGAGCTTGTCGAGCAGCCAGTCGTAGAACGGCCGCTGGTCCTCGAACTCCAGCGTGCACAGCGAATGTGTGATGCCTTCGATCGCGTCCTCGATCGGATGCGCGTAGGTGTACATGGGATAGAGGCACCACTTGTCGCCGGTGCGGTGGTGCGTGCCGCGCTTGATGCGGTAGAGCGTCGGATCGCGCATGTTGATGTTGGGCGAGGCCATGTCGATCTTCGCGCGCAGGATGTGGGCGCCGTCCGCATGCCTGCCGTCGCGCATCTCGCGGAATAGCGCCAGGTTCTCCTGCGGCGTGCGGCTGCGGTAGGGGCTGTTCCTGCCGGCCTCGGTGAAAGAGCCGCGGTTGTGCTGCACCTGCTCGGCGCTCTGGCTGTCCACGTAGGCATCGCCGGTGCCGATCAAGTGCTCGGCGCACTGGTACATGAAGTCGAAGTAGTCCGAGGCGTAGAGCGCCGTGCCGTAGTCGAAGCCGAGCCATTTCACCATCTCGAGGATGGAGTCGACGTACTCCTGCTCCTCCTTCTCCGGGTTGGTGTCGTCGAAGCGCAGGTTGCAGCGTCCGCCGTAGAGATCGGCGAGGCCGAAGTTGAGGCAGACGGACTTGGCGTGGCCGAAGTGCAGGTAGCCGTTGGGTTCCGGCGGGAAGCGCGTGACGATGCTCGTGTGCTTGCCGGAGGCGAGGTCCGCCTCGATGATCTGCTTGATGAAGTTGGAGGTGGAAGGCGGCTGGGGCTTGTTCACGCGGGGATTTTACCGTCCCGCGCCGCCTTGACCGCCCGTGCCAGCGCCTCGCCGATGACGCGGGCTTCGTCGATGCTCAGGTGCGAGGCAAAAAGTTGCTGAATCTGCGTTTCATACACGGGCCACATCTTCCGCCGCATCGCGCGCCCCGCGCGGCTCAGCACCAGCTCATAGCCGCGCCCGTCGTCAGGCGCATCCTGGCGCTGGACCAGCTTCGCCGCCTCCAGCCGGTCGGCGAGCCGGGACAGATTGCTCTTGGACAGCACTACGCGCCGCGCCAGCTCGATCATGCGCAGCCGCCCATTCGCCTTCTCCAGCTCCCACAGCACGTCGTACCAGGCCAGCGGCGGCAGTCCGGCCTGCGCCAGCGCCGACTCCATGCGCTCGAGCAGGGTCGCGTGCGCCCTGAGCAGGACAGCCCAGGCATGTCCCTTGGGATCGCTGGC
>DASTHP010000246.1:0-13931 GCA_035718125.1 Burkholderiales bacterium
CGCGACGCAGCGCTTGCTCGCGGTGGCCACCCAGCAGGTCTCGCCGTCCTTCTTCAGGCAGTAGTCGATCGCCTTGCGCCACTCGTGGCTCTGGTTGTAGTAGGTGCAGCGCGTATCGAGGCAGATGTTGCCGCCGAGCGTGCCCATGTTGCGCAAGTGGGGCGTCGCGACCTGCGCCACCGCCTGCCAGAGGCCGCGGTACTGCTCCCGCACCGGCGTCGAGTCGACGATCTCGGTGAGCGTCAGCCCCGCGCCGAGCGTCAGCCCCGCGCCGTTGGCAAATTTCTTGAGCTCGGGCACGCGGCGCAGCGACACCAGGGTCTGCGGGGTCTGATGGCGCCGCTTCATGTTGGGCACCAGATCCGTGCCGCCCGCGATCAGCATCGCCTGCGGCCCCTCGCCCGCGAGGATCTTCGCCGTCTCGGCAATCGAGGCCGGAGACCGGAAACCGAACCACGGCATGCGGATCATGCGGCTTTCCTGCCTTCCTGGCCCTTGAGCTCGTTGCCGTCGCCGCCCTCCCATGGGGGCAGGACGAACGTCGGCGCCGGATACGGCACCGCGGGAAAGCTCTCCGGACCCACGCGCGGCGACTCGCCCTTCTGCTTCTTCTCCAGCGCGCGCAGCACCTTGTCGGGCGTGATCGGCACTTCGTCGACGCGCACGCCCACCGCATCGTAGATCGCGTTGGCGAGGGCCGGCATCACCGGCAGGAGCGGACCCTGGCCGACTTCCTTCGCGCCGTAGGGGCAATTCGGATCGGGGTCTTCGATCAGTGCAACCTCGACTTCGGGCATGTCGAGCGACGTGAGGCTCTTGTAGTCGAGCATCGAGGGGGCGCGGTGCACCAGCGCGCTCGAGAGCTTGGGCGGCAGGCGCCGGAACGATTGCTCCTCCATCAGCGCCTCGCCCAGGCCCATGTAGACGCCCCCGATCACCTGTCCGCGCGCGAGCACCGGATTCAACGCCCGGCCGATATCGTGCGCGATCCAGATCTTCGGCACCGTCACCCAGCCGGTGTGCTCGTCCACCTCGGTTTCCACCACGCACGCAGAGAAGCTGTAGGCGGGCGACGGACCCACGCCTGCGCCCTTGTATTTGCCCGGAGGCTTGGGCGGTGCGTAGGAGCCGACCGCGGCGATCGTGCCGAATTTGGTCTCCGCGAGCGCCACCGCCTCGATGAAGCTCATCGTCTTGCCCGGGTCCTCGACGGCAAACACGCGGTCCTGCGAGAACACGACCCGGTCGGGCAGCGTGTTGAGCGCCTCGGCCGCGGCAGCCGCGAGCAGTTCGCGCACGCGCCCTGCCGCCTGGATTGCGGCGTTGCCCATCATGATGGTGACGCGGCTCGAGTAGGAGCCCAAGTCGATCGGCGTGATGCCGGTGTCGCCGGTAATGCAGCGGATGAATCCCGGGTCGATGCCGAGCGACTCGGCGATGATCGACGCCAGGACGTCGTCCGAGCCCTGTCCGAGCTCGGTCGCGCCGCAGTACACGGTCACCTGGCCGCTGCGATCGAGCAGCAGCTGCACCGCGGAATGCGGCATCTTGTTCCAGTAGATCGACACGCCGGCGCCGCACATGTAGGTCGAGCAGGCGAGTCCCAGGCCGCGCCCGGGTCCGAGCTTGCCGCGCCGTTCCTTCCAGCCGGACATCTCGACCACCTTGCGGATGCACTCGGCGAGCCCTGTGGAGCCCACGCGCAGCCAGCTCGCGGTGAGCGAGTTTGGCTTGGTGACCATGGCCAGGCGCATCTCGGCGGGATCGAGCTTGAGTCGCTCGGCGATCTTGTCGAGCTGCACTTCCTGGCCGAAGCGCGGCTGCGGCGTGCCGTGCCCGCGCTTGGGGCCGCAGGCAGGCTTGTTGGTGAACACCCGGCACGCTTCGAACTTGAAGCGCGGCAGCTCGTAGGTGACGGGGGTCAGCACACCCGTGTAGAAAGTGCTGGCCGGCCCGTGCGAACCGTAGGCGCCACCATCGAGCAGCGTCTGCAGGTGCATCGCGGTGAGCCGGCCGTCCTTGGTGACGCCGGTGCGGAACTTCATCAGCACCGGGTGCCGGCCGCGGTGCTGATAGAACACTTCCTCGCGCGTCAGGCAGATCTTCACCGGGCGCCCCAGCATGAGCGCTGCCTTGGAGACGACGAACTCGTGGTTGCCCGGGTCGCACTTGCCGCCGAAGCCGCCGCCGTTCGGCGTGGCGACGACGCGGATGTGCGCGGCGGGAATCTGCAGCACGCGCGCGAGCTGCCGGTGCAGGTAGTGGGGATTCTGCGTGCTCGAGGAAAGCAGCAGCTTGCCGTCGCCCTCCACCGAGGCAAGCGACGCTTGCTGCTCCATCGGCAGGTGCGTATTGCCTTCGTAGAAAAACAAGTCCTCGAACACGTGGTCGGACTTCGAGAGCGCTTCGTCGACGTCGCCGAACTCGTAGGCCTGGTTGCGATGGATGTTGCCCTGCTCGCCGTAGTCGTGGATGCGCGGCTCGGGGTTGGCGAGCCCTTCTTCGGGCGAGGCGACGGTCGGCAACATCCGGTATTTCACGTCGATCAGCTCGATCGCCTCGGTCGCGGTCTGCTCGTCCACGGCGATCACCGCGGCAACAGGGTCGCCCACGTAGCGCACGCGCTCGCGCGCGAGCGGGTGCTCGTCCTGCGACACGGGCATGATGCCGTAGGGCACCGGGAACTCGGCGCCGGTGAGCACCAGGTGCACGCCGCGATGCGCCTGCGCGCGCGCGACATCGATCGACTCGATGATCGCGTGCGGATGCGGCGAGCGCAGCAGTTTGGCGTGCAACATGCGCGGCAGCACGAGATCGTCGGCAAAGCGCGCCTGGCCGATGGCCTTGGCGCGGCCGTCGACGCGGCGCCGCGGCTTGCCGATGGTGTCGAAGCGCGTCTTCTGGCGCGGTTTCTCGGGGGCGTTCATCGCTTGCCCTCCCGCATGATGCGCGCCGCGTCCTCGACCGATTCCCAGATCTGCTGGTAGCCGGTGCAGCGGCAAAGGTTTCCGGAAAGCGCCTCCTTGATGCGCTCGCGGCTCGGCGCCGGCTCCTTGTCGAGCAGCGCCTTGGCGGTCATCACCATGCCGGAAGTGCAATAGCCGCACTGCGAGCCGCCATGGTCGGCAAACGCGGCCTGCAGCGGGTGCAGCTCGGTGCCCTTGGCAACGCCCTCGATCGTCTGGATGTCGCGCCCCTCGCACTGCACCGCGAGCTCGAGGCACGAAAGCAGCGGCTCGCCATCCACCAGCACGGCGCAGGCGCCGCACTCGCCGAGCTCGCAGCCGTGCTTGGTGCCCGTGAGGTTGAGATCCTCGCGCAGCACTTCGAGCAGCGTCTTGTAGGGCGCGAACGACACCGCCTGCTCCTCGCCGTTGACGCGCAGCTTCAGGTGGACACGGTCGGGCACGGCGTTCATTTCACGAGTCCTTTCACAAGGTAGTCCGAGAGCGCCTGCGCGATCTCGGACGGGGTCTGCGGGCCGTCGGGGCGGTACCAGCGCGCGGTCCAGTTGACCGCGCCGAGCATGGCGCGCGTGACCAGCGACGCATCGCAGCGCGCGAATTCGCGGCTCTTCGCGCCGTCCGCGACGATGGCGCGGATCGCGCGCTCGTAGACGTCGCGCTTCTCGATCATCTGCGCACGCATGCCCTCCGGCAGCGCCTCGACGTCGAGGTGCGCGGTGGCGCTCTCCAGCTCGTCGAGCATGCTGTGCACGTGCGCCTGCAGCACCGCGCGCAGCCGCTCGGCCGCCGTGCCGCGCGCCTCCTTTACCGCCGCCAGCATGCGCTCGAGCGTGCGCTCCTGGCAAAAGAGCAGGATCTCGTCCTTGCCGCTGAAGTAGTGGTAGAGGTTGCCGGGCGAGAGCCCGGCTTCCTCCGCGATCTCGCGCATCCCCGCCGCGGCGATGCCGCGGCGGCGGAACACGCGCGCCGCCGCGCGCAGGATGTCGAGGCGCCGCGCTTCGTTGCGCTGTCGCACTCGGGCGCTGGCTTGGCGAATGGAACCAAGGTTCAAGACTTGAACCACGGTTCGAATCTTAGGCCTAACCCCCTAAGTTGACAAGGACTTTCCGGGGGTCCCAGCGGCCTCCACTTGGGCCATGAATCGTGGGGCGGTGGCCCGCAGCCGCTCGGCGCTCATCCGCCCGCTGCGCGTCATGTAGTCGTAGGCGAGGCCGAGCGCGTCGAAGCGCCGCATCCGAGCGGGAAATTCCTCGTACCAATAAGAGCTTGCGCTCGCCGCGGCGAAGAGCTTCTCCACCACGGGCCGGCGCTCGCGCTCGAAGGCCGCCAGGGCCCGCGGCACGTCCTCCCCGGCCTCGCCGAAAGCGCGATCCAGCGCGATGGCATCCTCGAAAGCCAAACGCGTACCCGAGCCGATGGAGAAGTGCATGCTGCGCAGCGCGTCGCCGATGAGCACCGCGTTGCCCGCGCGCCAGACGCGATTCTGCAGGAGCGGGAACTGCCGCCAGAGGGACTTGTTGGAGACCAGGGGCCGGCCTCCGAGGTCGGGCGCAAACACGCGCTCGCAGTAGGCGCGCGAGGACGCCTCGTCCATGCGGTCCAGCCCGGCGCGCCGCCAGGTCGGCTCGTCGCACTCGACGATGAAGGTGCTCATCGCAGGTGAGTAGCGGTAGTGGTGCGCGACGAAGGCCCCGTCCCCGTTTTCGCGGAAGGTGAGCGTGAGGCAATCGAAGCGCTGCGCCGTGCCGTACCAGACGAAGCGGTTCGAGAGCCACTCGATCTGCGGCGCAAACTCCCTGCCCTGCCGCACCACCGAATTGAGGCCGTCCGCCCCGACCACCAGGTCGGCGGCGGGCGGCGCCTCCAGGCGCGCATTGAACTGGATCTGCACGCCCTGGTTCTCGCAAAGCTGCTGCAGGAACTGAATGAGCTGCAGCCGGCCGATCGCGGAGAAGCCGTTGCCGTCCACGTCCACCGCCTCGCCGCGGTGCACGATGCGCTGCATCGGCCAGGACTCCATGCGCGCGGTGAGCTGCGTGTGCAGGTCCGGCGCATCGCGCTCGAGGAACTGCAGCGCGCCTTGGGAGAACACCACGCCGAAGCCGAAAGTGGCACCGGCAGGGTTCTGCTCGAAGACTTCGATGCGCCAGCGCGGGTAACGCCGCTTGGCGAGCAGCGCGAAAAGCAGGCCGGCCGGGCCGGCGCCGATGACGGCGGCATGCATGCCCGGCTACTATAGCCGCCTCGTCTTCGGGGAGGAGACCACCATGCGAATCGGCTTGCTGGCAGCGGTCGTTGCGTCCTTCATCGCGGCCGGCTGCGCCGCGCCGCGTGCGCTCGACGCCGGCAAGGTCGGCGCGCTCGAGCAGGCGTTCGCCGCGGAAATTGCCAACAAGAAGATTCCCGGCGCGGTGATCCTGGTCGCACGCGACGGCAAGGTGGCCTACGAGAAAGCGCTCGGCGCGCAGGACCCGGTCACGGGCGCCCCGATGCGCATGGATTCGATCTTCCGCATCTACTCGATGACGAAGCCAGTCGTCTCGGTCGTCGCCATGCAGCTCGTGGAGGAAGGCCGCATCCGGCTCGACGATCCGGTGGCCCAGACCATTCCCGAGTTGAAGGGCCTTCGCGTTGGCGTCGAAAAGGACGGCAAGCTCGAGATCGTTCCCGCGCAGCGCGAGATGACGATTCGCGACCTGCTGCGCCACACCTCCGGCTTCACCTACGGCGTGTTCGGCAAGGGGATGGTGAAGACCCTCTATGGCAAGGAAGGCGTCGACGACACGAATATCACCAATGCGGAGCTGGTGCGCCGCCTCGCCAAGGTCCCGCTCATGCACCAGCCGGGCACGGTGTGGGAGTACGGCCGCTCCACCGACGTTCTCGGGCACCTCATCGAGCGCGTCACCGGCCAGCCGCTCGACGCGGTGCTCGAGGCGCGCGTCTTCAAGCCGCTCAAGATGGCGGACACGGGCTTCTGGGTGCCCCTCGGCAAACTTGACCGCGTCGCAGAAGCTTTCGACAAGGATCCCGAGAGCGCCGCCGCCTACCGGTTGCTGCAAGTCCGCTACAAGCCCACCTACCTCGCCGGCGGCCAGGGGCTGGTCTCCACCGCGCGCGACTACCTGCGCTTCGCGCAGATGCTCGCGAACGGCGGCGAGTTGGCGGGCGTACGCATCCTCAAGGCGGAATCCGTTGCCGAGATGACGCGCAACCAGCTCGGCACGATCAAGGGCCCCTCACCGGCCTACGGATTCGGCCTGGGCTTCGCGGTACGCCTCACGGACGACGGCAGCACCACGCCAGGCCGCGCGGGCGAGTACAACTGGAGCGGCGTCGGCGGCACCACCTTTTGGGTGGACCCGAAGGAAGGACTGGTCGCGATCCTGATGACGCAGGGGCCCAACCAGCGCATGCATACGCGCGTGTTGTTCCGCAAGCAGGTCTACGGCGCGCTCGGCAACTGATTCAGCGCGCCTATTTGTAGCGGTACACGACGAGCTTGTCGGCCGCCGATTCCGGCGTCCACACCTCGCCCCTGCGCCCGTGGATCTGGCGCACGTTGGGCGTCGCGGTCGAGGACTTGAAGCTCTCGAACGTCTGCGTCGCGGGATCGAAGCGCAGCATGGCCTGCGCGGTCCACTCGGCCACCCACACCTTGTCGCGCTCGTCCACGTAGACGGCGTACACGCGCGGGCTCTCCCCCGGCGCCTTCCACTGCGCCCACGCGCCGCTCTTCGGGTCGTAGCGGCTCAATTGCCCCGCATTCCATTCCGCCACCCAGACATTGCCCTTCGAGTCGGACCACACGCGCCGCGCGCCCTGGCGACGCGTCGGCGGCTCGATGACGATCGCCTTGTTGCTCGCGGCGTCGATGCGCGCGATGTGCGAACCCGCGAGCGACGCGTAATACACGGTGCCGTCGGGCGTCACGTGAATGCCGTAGGGGCCGCGGCCCCCTGGTGACTCGAACACCTTCAGATCGCCCGTGCGCGGATCGAGCCGGCCGTACCAGCCGCTCTGGCCGGTAAACCAGTGGATGCCCGCCTTGTCGAAGATCGCCGTGTTGAGGTTGGCGTAACCGGTGTTCTCCGGCAGCGGCCAGGCCTTCACTGCGCGCGTTTTCGGATCCACGCGCACGATGGCGTTCTGCCCGCTGTCGGTGAGCCAGGGCGCGCCGTCGGTATCGAGGATGACGCCGTGCGGCGAAGAGCGCGAGCCCAGCGGGATCATCTCGACCTTGCCGGTCTGCGGATCGAGCCGTCCGAGCTCGCCGCTCCTTTGCGCGGAGAACCACACCGGACCGCCGGGCGCGGGATCGGCCCAGACGTCGTGGGCACCGACGCGTGCCGGCAGCGGATACTCCTGGACCGTAACCTGCGCGCCGGCCGCACCCATCGCCATCGCCAGCACCGCCGCGGCGAAGGTCCTCATGCGCCTGCGCGCCTCCCTTCGATGCGCACTTCCATGCGACGCGCCTCAGGGCAGCTGGATCTTGCCGCCGCCCGCGCCGCCCAGACCGCCCATTCCGCCGCCCGGCGGCAGGCCGCCCTGCGGCACCACGATGGAGGACGCCGCCTGGCGGCGCAGCTCCTGCAGCTCCTTCATCGTGCGCTCGATCGCCTCCTTGGCGAGCGGCCCGAACTGCTTGGCGGCTTCGTCGAGCGTGGCCACGGGGATCTCGAAGGCGATCGGCAGCGTGCCGACCTGCGTCATCACCTGGGTCTCGCCCACGTAGAGCACCGGGCGCGCGACGTCGCGCGTCGCGTCGGGCTTCACCGGCGTCAGGCGCCGGATGGTGCCGATGCGCCGGTCGGTGAAAACTTCTTCAAGGTAGAGCGCCGCCGGATCCATGCTCGGATCCATGCCGCGCCGTTCTGTGGGATCTGCCATGAGTCACCTTCCTATCGGAACATTTCCCGAAGTTTAACCTTCCAGAACTTGCCGGTCGAAGTCCGCGGGATCGCCTCGAGAAACTCGAAGCGGTCCGGCAGCTGCCATTTGGCGAATGCCCCCGCGAGGTGCGCGCGCAGCTCCTCGGCGCTCGCCTGCCGTCCCTGCTTGAGCACCACGCAGGCGAGCGGCCGCTCGCCCCACTTCGCATCCTGTACGGCGATCACCGCGGCTTCCTGCACGGCGGCGTGCCCCATCAGGCGATTTTCCATGTCCACCGAGCTGATCCACTCGCCGCCCGACTTGATCAGGTCCTTGGTGCGATCGGCGATGCGCACGTAGCCGTGCGCGTCGATCGCGGCCACGTCGCCCGTGCGCAGCCACCCGTCGGCGGTGAACTTCTCGGGCTCGGGCGGCACTTCGTGGTAACTACCGGTGATGAAGGGGCCGCGCACCTGGATCTCGCCGACGCTCACGCCGTCCCACGGCTGCTCCTCGCCATCGTTGCCGATGAGGCGCAGGTCCACCAGCGGCACGGGAACGCCCGCGGTCGCGTAGCGCTTGAATTTCTCGTCCGCGGAGAGCGCCTGCAGCTCCGGCTTCAGGTAGGACACGGTGCCGAGCGGGCTCATCTCCGTCATTCCCCAGCCGTGCGTGACGGCGGCGCCATGCTTCGCATAGGTGCGGATGAGCGCTTCGGGCATCGCCGCACCGCCCACGAGCATGCGCACGCCCGCGGGCAGCTGGTAGCGCTGCGGGTCCGACTCGAGCAGCTGCGCCATGCTCATCCAGATGGTCGGCACGCCAAGCACGTAGGTCGGCCTTTCCTTCGCCATCAGGTCGAGCAGGTCCTCCGGGTGCAGATGCGGCCCGGGAAACACCATCTTCACGCCGAGCATCACGCAGGCATAGGGAATGCCCCAGCAGTTGGCGTGGAACATCGGCGTCGCCGGCATCACGCTCGAGGCGGCCGACAAGCCCCAGTGGTCCGGCAGGGCGCCGACCAGCGTGTGGATGACGGTCGAGCGATGCGAGTACGCCACGCCCTTCGGCCGCCCGGTGGTGCCCGAGGTGTAGCACATGGCCACCGGGTCGTTCTCGTCGTGCGGCACGTAATCGAACTGCGCCGGCGCCCGCGCGAGGAAGTCCTCGTAGCTCGTGAACGCCTTCGGCACCGGCTTGCCGCTGAAGGGGAACACGATCACCTTCTCGAAGCCGGCCTTGGCGCGGAACTGCTCGTACAGCGGCAGCAGGATGTCGTCGACGATGAGGAAGCGGTCCCTGGCGTGATTCGCGATCCAGGCAATGTCCTCCGGTGACAGGCGCAGATTCAGCGTGTGCATCACCCCGCCCGCGGCCGGAATGCCGAAATAGCACTCCAAATGCGCGTGGTGGTTCCAGCACAGCGTCGCCACGCGTTCGCCCTTCTTCAGCCCCGCGGCGAGCAGCGCCGATGCGAGTTGGCGCGCGCGCTGGTAGAACCCGGCGAACGTATGCCGCTTGAGCGACTTGTCGGGCAGGCGGCTGACGATCTGCGATTCGCCGTGCAGCCGCCCGGCACGCTCCAGCAAGCCGTTCAGCGACAGCCCGTCGCGCATCATGGTCGAGCGCATGCGACTTCCCTCCTCGGCAGCTAGTTTAAGGGAAGCTAGGAACGGGTTGCGCGGGTGCGCGCCGCCGCGAGCGTGAACTCGATCAGCCTGCGCTGCGCGCGGCTGCCGCCGATGCGCTCGTGCTCCGCCATGTGCGGCTCGATCAGCGCGATCGCCTTGGCATCGTCCTTCCTCGCGAAGGCGTCGAAAGCCTCCGCGAGCGCGGGCACGATCGGGCCGGCCAGGAGCTTGCCCGCCTGCTGGCGCGCGCGCAGCTCGCCGAGGAGCTTCTCCAGCGCCACCTCGTCGCCGGTGGCGGCGTAGGTGAGCGCCTTGTGCACGTCGGCGAAGGCGATGCCCGCCGCCGCAAAATTCGCGTCGCCGTATTGCTTCACCTCGTACCAGCGCTCGGCGTCGCGCGGGCGGCCGGCGAGCTCTGCGCGCCAAAGGAACGCGGCAGCATCGGTGAGCACGTTGATCGGCGGCCCCCAGCTGCCGCCCGGGTGCACGCCCTCGAGGTAGCTGCGCATCGCCGCCTCGAAATCGCCGAGCTCCAGTTGCCAGAGGGCCTGGTGCCAGCTGAGGTGGCAATGCATCAGCCCTTCGCGCGCATAGCCGGGCAGCCAGCCCTGCACGAACTTCAATCCCCTCTCGTGCTCGCCCGCTTCGTAGAGCACGTGCGCCATGACGTGCGCCCCGTGGCCGCTGCGCGGATCGAGCGCCATCGCGCGCTCGATCGCCTTGCGCGCCGGCTCGATGGCGCCAGTCTCGCAGCGCGCGAAGGCGAGCTGCACCAGGAACCAGGGATCTTCGCCCCAATGCGGCGCGAGCTCCTCCAACAGGTCGCGCAGCTCCTGCTCGCGGCCCCTGCGGCCGGAAAAACCGATCAGCCCGAAGACCCCGGTGCAGGGTGCGAGCACCATCGCGTCGGTCGGGTACTGCTGGAGGTGCTCGCGGGCGAGCTGGTACGCCTTCGCCGCGCCGCCCTCGATGGTGAGCACAACGACTTCGACGTTGTTCTTTTCGCGCTGCGGCAGGTTCTTCGCCAGCTCGCGCGCCATGAGCGCGGCGGCCTTCGCCTGCGGATACCGAGCCACGAGAAACAGGGCACGCGCCTCGCCTGCGTGCGCCAGCGCAAAATCGGGATCCGCGGCAATCGCCTTCTCGAAGGCCTTCTCAGGCGCGGGCTTTGCCGCCAGCAGGCGCACCTCGCCATCGAGGTAGGCGCGGCGCGCCTCCTCCGACGACGTCGACAGCTGCAGCGCGCTCACCCGCGCAGCTTGAAGCGTTGGATCTTCCCGGTCGCCGTCTTCGGCAACTCGTTGGCGAACTCGATCCAGCGCGGGTACTTGTAGGGCGCGAGCTTCGCCTTGACGTGCGCCTTCAGCTCCTCGTCGCCCGCCTGGGCGCCGGGCTTGAGCACCACGAAGGCCTTGGGCTTCACGAGCTTTTGCTCGTCTTCCTTGCCGATCACCGCCGCCTCGAGCACCGACGGGTGGCTCACCAGCGCCGCCTCCACTTCCGCCGGCGACACCCAGATCCCGCCCACTTTCAGCATGTCGTCGGTGCGCCCGCCGTAGACGTAGAAGCCATCCGCGTCCTGCAGGTACTTGTCGCCGCTCTTGGTCCAGGCGCCGACGAAGGTGCTGCGGCTCTTGGCGCGGTTGTTCCAGTAGTACATGGCGCTGGTCGAGCCGCAGATCTCCAGCTCGCCGAGCTCGCCCCGCGGCACCGGGTTGCCCTGCTCGTCCACCAGCCGCAGCTCGTAGCCGGGCACGGCCTTGCCCGTGGTGCCATGGCGGAAGTCGTCCGGCCGGTTCGAGAGGAAGATGTGCAGCATCTCGGTGGAGCCGATGCCATCGAGGATGTCGAGCCCGGTCTTCTCCTTGAAGCCCTTGGCGATCTGCGGCGGCAGCGCCTCGCCCGCCGAGATGCACATGCGCAGCGCGAGCTCCTCCTTCTTCGGAAAGCCCGGATCGACGAGCATCGCCGCGTAAAGCGTCGGCACGCCGTAGAAGAAGGAGGGCTTGCGTTCCTTCAGCCGCTTGAACACGGAGGCCGGCGTGGGGCGCTCGGCCATCAGCACCGCCGTCGCCCCCACCGCCATGACGAAGGACAGCGAGTTCCCCAGGCCGTAAGCGAAGAACAGCTTGGCCGCCGAGAACACCACGTCGGATTCGCGGATCCCGAGCACGCCACGCGCGTAGAGCTCGGCGGTCTCGATCATGCTCGAGTGCGCGTGCACCGTGCCCTTGGGCATGCCCGTCGAGCCCGAGGAATACAGCCAGAAGCAGGCGTCGTCGCGCGTGGTGGGCGCCGGATCGAGCGCCGGCCGACCCTTGGCGAGCACGTCGGCGTAGGACGCGGTGCCCGAGACGATGACGTGCTTCAAGAACGGCAGGCGCTCGAGCACCGGCTTGAACTGGGGCAGGAGCGCCTCGGAGACCACCAGCGCCGTGGCGCGGGAATCCGAGAGCATGTAGTCGTAGTCCTTGGCGGTGAGCAGCGTGTTCACCGCGATCGGGACGATCCCCGCCTTGATCGCGCCGAGGAACGCGGTCGGGAAGTCGATGGTGTCGTGCAGCGCGAGCAGCACGCGGTCTTCCATCCTGAGGCCCATGGCGAGCAGGCCGCTGCCGAAGCGATTGGCGCGCTCGGCGAGCGCCGCGTAGGTGATCGAGCCCGCGTCGTCGTGGAAGGCGATCTTCTCGGCGCGCCCGATGCGCATGTTGCGCTCGAGCAGGTCGTGCGCCGCGTTGTACGCGCGCGGCACCTCGATGCGCGGCGGTGAAACGGAATGGTCGGCCCGCGACAGTTCCATGTGCTCCTCCTCGGGCGCAATTCTAGGCCGTCCGGGTGCGCCCCAGTCCGTCCGGCACTGCCCTAGGCTGTCTGCGCCAGCCGCTCCCGGACCTTGTCCACCCAGGCCTGCGCCCACTCCAGCGCGATTTCCTCGGGCAGCGTGCCGCTCGAGGCATCGTGCAGGTTGCGCTCGCCGATGCGCTCCGCCCCCAGCGCCTGCAGGATCTCGTCGAAGCGCTTGCCGCCGAAGTTGTACGTCTCGGCGTAGGTGCGGTCGCCCAGGCCGAAAACCCCGTAGCGCAGCCCGGCGAGGTCCGGCTTCTGCCTGCACAGGGCCTCGTAGAGCGCCTTGGCGTTGTCGGGCACGTCGCCCTGGCCGTAGGTCGAGGTGCACACCAGATACACGGCCTCGCGGTCGGCGAACACCGTGGGATCGAGCTTGTCCATGAGGAGCGTCTTCACCTGGACGTCGTCGCCGTCCAGCGCCAGCTCCATTTCCTGCGCGCACAGCTGCGCCGTGCCGGTCATCGTGCCGACGAGGATGTTGATTTTCATGCGCGGCACACTATAATGCAGGCCTCTCGATCAGGCAAGCACTATAAATCATGGGCGCCCCGCAAAGCACGCTGCACCGCGAAGACCAGGCCGAAGCCGCCTATCTCGGGCGTCTCGGAGACCGCGTGCGCGCCTGGCGCGCCGCGCATGCCATGACCCGCAAGAGCCTCGCCCTCGCCTCGGGGGTGTCCGAGCGCTACCTGGCGCAGCTCGAATCGGGCCTGGGCAACATCTCGGTGCTGCTGCTGCGCAAGCTCGCGCATGCCATGCAGGTGCCGGTCGAAGTGCTGGTGCGCGAGCACGGCGCCGCGGCCCGCGAGACGCGCATCGCGCTGATCGGCCTGCGCGGCGCCGGCAAGTCCACGCTCGGCGCGAAGCTCGCGCAGGCGCTCGCCATGCCCTTCCTCGAGCTCGACCGCGAGGTCGAGAAGGAAGCCGGCGCGCCGCTCGGCGAGGTGTTCTCGCTCTACGGCCAGGAGGCCTTCCGCCGGTTCGAGAGGAAGGCGCTGGCGCGCGTGCTCAAGGAGCACCCGCGCGCGGTGATCGCCACCGGCGGCAGCCTGGTGACCGATCCCGACGCCTACAACCTGCTGCTCGATCACTGCACCTGCGTGTGGCTGAAGGCGACGCCGGAAGAGCACATGCAGCGCGTCATGGCGCAGGGCGACCTGCGACCGTTCAAGGGAAGTCCCACGGCGCTGGAGGAGATCCGGCGCCTGCTCGCCGACCGCGATCGTCTGTACGCGCGCGCCGACGCGGTGCTGGACACTTCGCAGCGCACGCTCAAGCAGAGCCTCGCGGAACTGAAGGCGCTCGCCGCCAAGGAGGAGGCATGAACGCACCCGACAACCTGCCGGTGCAGGTGTCCTTCGACACCGCGCCGGAGAAATACAACCACTGGAAGCTCGGCGTCGACGGCCCCGTCGCCACGCTCACCCTCGACATCGCCGAGGACAAGGGCGTGGTGCCCGGCTACAAGCTCAAGCTCAATTCCTACGACCTCGGCGTGGACATCGAGCTGCACGATGCGATGAACCGCATCCGCTTCGAGCATCCCGAGGTGAAGGCGGTGGTGATCACCAGCGGCAAGAGCCGCATGTTCTGCTCGGGCGCCAACATCTAC
>DASTHP010000247.1:0-6255 GCA_035718125.1 Burkholderiales bacterium
GGATCGAACTCGGTGACGTATTGCGAATTGGCCTTGCCGTAAGGCACGCGAAGGCCGAACGCGTCGCGCATGTTGCTCATTTGATATTCCTTCCCCGTAAAGAAGGCCCCCTTGGGGGGGACCGGTCCCCTAGGCCCTGACGAGTCGTCCTCCCGTGTCGAGCCCAACGGGATCCGTTTTACGCTCTTTGACATTCAATATGCAAATCAGGGCGATCCGGGGCTTTTCCTCGGGGACTTCCTGATGTGGAATATTCCACACTCAGGGTAAAGTCGAGAGTTCAGGCGGACTGCGTGGCGCGAGTGCGCTGGCGCAGGTAGACCCCTTGATTTTTCAGCGTTTCCTGCAGTTCCGCGACCTCCAGACGGCGTGGCGGCAAGCCGCGGGCAACCGCCAGGGCCGCGGCCGTCCCGGCTGCCTGCCCCGTCACCCAGCACTGGGGGATTTCCCTGAGGAAGGAGTGCGAGTTCGGGTCGCACGAGATGTGGCGCCCGCAAGCGAGCAGGCCGTCGAGCTCGCGCGGCACGAGCGACCCGTAGGGAATCGAGATGCTGGGAAACTTTGGCGCGAGGCTCGGCGAGACGCCGATCTCGTCGGCGAGCGGTTCGCCGGCGGGCCACTGCGCGCGCAGCACCTTGCCGACGCCGACCAGGCGCCGGCTGTGGCGCACGCCGAGCTGCGGCGCGCTTTGCAGCGCATAGGCCGCGGCGAAGCCCGGCGCCTCGTGGCGGTAGAACGCCAGGTGCGCCGCCATCAGCTCGTGCGAGCGCACTTCGACCTCGGTGAGGTCCGCGACATCGAGCGCCGAGTAACCGGCCTGGCGCGGGCCCAGGAACAGCGCGATGTCGTCGCGCCAGGACACGAACGGTTTGTCGAAGAAGCGCAGCTGCGCGCGCCCGCGCTGCATGAACTCGGCGAACTGCTGCGGCTGCGCGGTTTTCCACTCCAGCCAGCGCGGCATGTCGACGCCGCCGAAGAGCCACGCGGTATTCATGCAGTGGTGGATGTCGGACTCCTCGATGTCCGACTCGCAGGCGGCCCCGGCGCGCGCGAACAGGTCGCCGTCGCCGGTGGCGTCCACCGTGACCTGCGCGAAGATCGCGCGCCGCCCCGCCTTGCTCTCGAACACCACGCCGCGCACGGCGCCGCTCTCCACGATCGGCTGCGCCGCCCAGCAGTGATACGCGAGCCGCACCTTGCGCTCGAGGACCATCTGCTGCGAGAGCAGCTTGAGCCGCTCCGGGTCGATGGTCGGCGCCCACGTGACCACGCCATGGAAGGCGCTAGTGCGCTGCGCCCAGTAGGCGGCGCGCTGCGGGTCGCGCGAGCCCCAGTCCTCGCGCGGCGGACCTGCCACTGCGTCCTTCGGCAGGCGCGCGAAGATCTCCTCGGCGAAGCCGCGGATCACGCTGCGGCCGTCCCAGTCCGTCATGCGATCGATCCAGATCACCAGGCCGCCGGTCGAGAGGCCGCCGAGGTGGTTGTAACGCTCGAGCAGGATCACATCGGCGCCGAGGCGCGCCGCCGCCACCGCGGCCGCCGTGCCGGAAGGGCCGCCGCCCGTCACCAGCACGTCGCAGCGCGCGTGCACCGGAATCTCGCGCGCCGCTTCGCGCCATGTGCCGAGATCGGCGGCAGGCGCGCGTGCGCGCTGCGCGCCGCGGAAAATTTCCGACTGGAAGAATTTCTCGTCGGGCGCGAGCGATCCCATGACGCACAAATGCTAACGCAGGTTGCGGCGCAACAGGCTTGGCGTCGGCCGAGGGAATCGGTTATAAGGAACGCGTTGCAGCCCAGCAGATGCGCAAGAGGTCAGCATGTACGCAATCGTCTACAAGTCCGATGGCTTCCCCATCTGCCGGCAGGTCGCAGGCGTAAGTCCCGATCCGGTGGTGACCTGGAACACGGAGGCGGCGGCGCAGGCGTTCATCTCCGCCAAGGGCGGCGAGAAGGACTTCCAGCCGGTGGCGCTGACCGACGAGGCGATGGACAAGATGGCGGTGTCGATGGGCTGCCCCGTCGAGTCGATCAGCTTCGATCCCTACCCGGGCTAGGCGCGCTCAGAATTCCAGGTTGTCGATGAGGCGCGTGGCGCCAAGCCGCGCCGCCGCCAGCACCACGCGCTCGCGGTCCTGCGCACCCGGCGCCGCGAGGTCCGAGCGGCGGCGCACCTCGACATAGTCCGGCTGCCACCCCGCATCCTGCAGCACGCGCATTGCCTGCGGCCCGGTCAGCCGTCCGGCGGCGACCTCGCGCAGGGTGCGCTGCAGGCGCGGCGCCTCCGCGCGCTCGTCCGCCGACAGGTAGCCGTTGCGCGAGCTCATGGCGAGGCCGTCGGCCTCGCGCACCGTCTCGCCGCCGACGATGTCGAGCGGCAGGTCGAGCTGGCGCGCCATCTGGCGCACGATCATCAGCTGCTGGTAGTCCTTCTTGCCGAAGACCGCGACGCGCGGCTGCACGCAGTTGAACAGCTTGAGCACCACGGTGGCCACGCCGTGGAAGAATCTCGGGCGAAAGCGTCCTTCGAGCTCCTCGCCGAGCGGCCCGGGCTCGACGATGAACTGCTGCGGCTGCGGGTAGAGCACGCGCTCGTCGGGTGCGAACACCAGCGTCACGCCGGCGGCGGCGAGCTTCGCGCAGTCCGCCTCGAAGGTGCGCGGATAGCGGTCGAAATCGTCGCTCGGCGCGAACTGCAGGCGGTTGACGAAGATGCTGGCGGCGACGCGCGGCGCGTGCGCGCGCGCGAGCTCGACCAGCGCCAGGTGCCCGGCGTGCAGGTTGCCCATGGTCGGCACGAACGCGAGCGGGGCGCCGGCCGCGGCGCGGCGCAGCTCGGCGATGTCGCGCACGATGTTCACGCGAGGTTGAAGTATTCGCGCCGGCTCTTCATCGCGCGCATGCGCTGCACCAGCAGGTCGAAGTCGGCGTCGCGCTCCACGAAGTTCAGGTTCTCCGAATTCACGATCAGCACCGGCGCCGCCGCGTAGTGGTAGAAGAAGCGCGCGTAGCCTTCCGCGAGCAGCGCCAGGTACTCCTCGCCGATGCCGCGCTCGTAATCCGCGGCGCGCCGGCGCACGCGCTCGATCAGCACCTGCGGCTGCGCCTGCAGGTAGATCACCAGGTCGGGCACGGGCGCGCGCGGCCGCAGCGCATCGTAGATGCGCTGGTACAGCGCCAGCTCGTCGGCCGACAGCGTCAGGCGCGCGAACAGCGGGTCCTTGTCGATGAGGAAATCGGCCACGGTGGCGCGGGCGAACATGTCCGGCTGCGCGAGCGGCTCGAGCTGGCGCGAGCGCTGGAAGAGGAAGAACAGCTGCGTCGGCAGCGCGTAACGCGCCATGTCCTGGTAGAAGCGCGCGAGGAACGGGTTCTCCCCGGGCTGCTCGAGCAGCAGGTCGGCGCCCAGGCGCGCGGCGAGGCGCCGCGCGAGGCTGGTCTTGCCCGAGCCGATCGGCCCCTCGATGGCGAGGTAGCGAAAGCGTTCCATGTCAGTCCAGCCGCTCGACGCGCTGGTCGGCGCAGGCCGCCAGCAGGTCGGCGGCGCGGCCGCGCCCCGGCACCTCGGCGCGCGGGTCGAGCTCGAGCAGCGGCTGCAGCACGAAGGCGCGCTGGTGCATGCGCGGGTGCGGCAGCGTCAGCACGGGCGAGGTGAGCACCATGTCGCCGTAAGTGAGCAGGTCGAGGTCGAGCGTGCGCGGTGCGTTCGGGAACGGGCGATCGCGGCCGTGGCGCCGCTCGATGTCCTGCAGCGTGCCGAACAGCTGCGCGGCGCTGAGCTCGGTGTCCAGCGCCGCCACCGCGTTGACATAGTCGGGCTGCCCGGGCGCGTCCACCGGCGCGCTGCGGTACAGCGCGGAGCGTGCGGTGAGGTAGGTATCGGGCAGGCGCGCGAGCTCGTCGAAGGCGGCTAGCACGTTGGCGCGGGCATTGCCCAGATTGGAGCCGATGCCGACGTAGGCCGCGATCACGCGGGCGGCGGGCCTTCGCCCGCGTCGTCCCGGCGGCGGCGCCGGCGCCGGCGTTTCTTGCGCGGCCCGGTGTCGGGCAGCAGCATGGCCTGGCGCGTCTCGGCGTCCGCAGCCTGGAACGCGCGCCACCAGGCCTCCAGCTCCGCGCTCACCTCGCCGCTCGCCGCGCGCAGCGCGAGGAAGTCGTAGGCCATGCGAAAGCGCGGCGACTCGACCAGGCGGTAGGGGCGCTGGCCGCCGCGCTGCTCGAACCGCGGCTGCATCGACCAGACCTCGCGCATGATGGCGGTGAGCTTGCGCGTCAGCGCGAGCTTCTCGGACTGCGCCTCGAGCACGCGGTCCATCGCCGCTTCCAGCGCCGGCAGCGCTCGCTCGCCCTTGGCCTGCCGCGCCTTCGAGGCCGCCAGCACCTCGTGCCACAGCAGCGCGGCGAACAGGAACGCCGGCGACACCGGCCGGTCCGAGAGCACGCGGTCGTCGGTCTGCGCGAGCGCCAGGGTGACGAAGCGCTCGCCCAGCGGCTGCTCGAGGATCACGTCGAGCAGCGGCAGGACGCCCTTGGAGAGCCCTTCCTCGCGCAGCTGGCGGACACAGGCGCTCGCGTGGCCGGACATGAGCAGCTTGAGCATCTCGTCGAACAGGCGTGCCGGCGGCACATTCTCGAGCAGCGGCGCAAGGCGCCGGATCGGCGCGCGCGTGCCCGACTCGATCGTCAGGCCGAGCTTCGCCGCCAGCCTGACTGCGCGCAGCATGCGCACCGGGTCCTCGCGAAAACGCGTCTCCGGATCGCCGATCATGCGCAGCACGTGCTTCTTCAGGTCCGCCAGGCCGCCGTGGAAATCGACGATCTCCTCGTTGCCGGGGTCGAAGTACAGCGCGTTGATGGTGAAGTCGCGGCGGCGTGCGTCTTCCTCCTGCGTGCCGAACACGTTGTCGCGCAGCACCCGGCCGTGCTCGTCCTTCTCCGTGGTGTCGGCGTCGGCCGAGCGGAAGGTCGAGGTCTCGACGGTCTCGCCGCCGATCATCACGTGCACCAGGCGGAAGCGCCGGCCAATCAGCAGGGCACGGCGAAACAGCGGCTTCACCTGCTCGGGGCGCGCGTCGGTGACGATGTCGAAGTCCTTGGGCGTGATGTCGAGCAGCAGGTCGCGCACCGCCCCGCCCACCACGTAGGCGGCGAAGCCGGCGTCGCGCAGCACGTCGCACACCTTCAGTGCGCCGTGGCTGATCGCCGCGCGCCGCAGGCTGTGGCGCTCGCGCGGCACCCGCTGCGTCGCATGCGCGGACAGGCCCAGCACGCGGCGGATGAAGCGCTTGATCATCGCGCGGCGATTCTATCTTAGGGAAATGACCGGCCAGCCGCGGCGCGCGGCCTCGGCGGCGAGCTGGGCGTCAGGATCGACGGCGACCGGCCGGCGCACGCGCTCGAGCAGCGGCAGGTCGTTGTGCGAGTCGCTGTAGAAGCTGCTCGCGGCGTAATCCTCCAGCCGGCGGCCGAGGCCGGCCAGCCACTCGTCGACGCGCCGGATCTTGCCCTCGCGGAAGCAGGGCGTGCCGGCCACGCGCCCGGTGAAGCGCCCGCCCAGCGACTCGGGCTCGGTGGCGATGAGGTGGGGGATGCCGAGCTCCTTGGCGATGGGCGCGGTGACGAAGCTGTTGGTGGCGGTCACCACCGCGCACAGCTCGCCCGCGTCCATGTGGCGGCGCACCAGCGCGCGCGCGCGCGGCGTGATCATCGGCAGGATGCGCTCGCGCATGAACTCGGCGTGCCAGCGCGCCAGGTCCGCAGCGGTGTGCGCGGCGAGCGGCCGCAGCGCGAAGCCGAGGTACTCGTGGATGTCCAGCGTGCCGTCCTTGTACTGCTCGAAGAACGCCGCGTTCTGCGCTTCGTACTCCTCGCGCGCGAGCACGCCGCGGTCCACGAGGAACTGCCCCCATTCGTAGTCGCTGTCGCCCGCGAGCAGGGTGTTGTCGAGGTCGAACAGGCATAGCGTCACGGCTGCGCATCCTCGAGGCTGCGCAGCAGCTCGCGCACCAGCGGCAGCGTGACGGCGCGGCGCTGCTCGAGGGAGGCGCGGTCGATGTGCTCGAGGAGCGCGGTGAGCGAGCGCAGGTCGCGGCGCACGTGCGTGAGCAGGTACCAGACCACCTCGTCGGAGAGCTTGAGGCCGCGGCGCTGCGCCTCGGCGTGCAGGGTGAGCGCCTTCTCGGCGTCGCTGAGCGGCTTCACCTGGTAGACCAGCCCCCAGGCGAGGCGGCTCTTCAGGTCCTCGCGCAGCGGCAGCTG
>DASTHP010000248.1:0-6138 GCA_035718125.1 Burkholderiales bacterium
GACCTGCGGATGGAGGCTCACCGGACGGCGGCGAGCATCTTCTTGAGGCGCTCGACGAAGAACGGCGCGCACTTGTGGATGCGCGTCTCCTGAGAAATCATCAGCGGGCGGATCTTCGGCAGGTAGGCCTGCCACTCGGGATCGGCCTGCATTGAGGCGCGCATCTTCTCGCGCTGCAGCAGGTCGTCGTAGGCCCACATGTGCGTCACCAGGTTCTGCATGCCGACTTCGGTCACGTAGTAGCCCACCAGGTTCGGCAGGTGCCGCAGCTGGATCTTCATGCCCGATTCCTCGTAGTGCTTGAAGTACTCGGGGGCCTTGCCGACCTGCAGGAGATACATCCGTTCCTCGACGTACATGGGGGGCTTCCTCCTCGATGGCGGTCGCCTATAGTATCCGGCCGATGGACGATATCAACACGCTGCGCCGCATCCTTTCGCAGAACCGCGTGATCGCCGTAGTGGGCCTGTCGGCGGACTGGTTCCGGCCGAGCTACTTCGCCGCCAAGTACATGCAGGAGCACGGCTACACGGTCATTCCGGTCAACCCGAAGTACGCGGAGATCCTGGGGCAGAAGTGCTACAAGACGCTGCGCGAGATCCCGGTCAAGGTCGACATCGTGGATTGCTTCCGCAAGACCGCGGACATCATGCCGATCTGCGACGACGCCATCGCCATCGGCGCGAAAGTGCTCTGGCAGCAGCTCGGCGTGAAGAACGAAGCAGCCGCGGCAAAGGCGCGCGTTGCGGGCATGGATGCAGTGATGGACCGCTGCGTCAAGATCGAGCACGGGCGCCTGTTCGGCGGCCTGAACTGGGTCGGGGTCAACACCCGCGTCATCTCGGCGAAGCGCCCGCGCTGGCTCGCCTACTGACTGTCCCACGCGGCGCTTTAGGTATCTGTTTTTGCGATTGTTTGTGGAATATTTCCACTAGCGCGGCGCGGGCACGGCGGTTATCCTAGCGTCCATGCCCAAGCCCATCCGCGTGTTCGAAGGCCGTTTCGGCCGGGTCCTGCTCGCCGACGCCTCCGCACCGGAGAACGCGCAGAGTCCCGCCGAGCCCCTGATCCTGCTCAAGCACGACGGCGCCGACTGCGTGGTTGCCATCGGCGGCGCGGCGCAGCCGCTCACGCGCGATGAGGCCATCTTTGCCAATCCCGGCGAAGCGTCGCAGCTCCTGGGCAGCGCCAACGGCGCCTCGGCGCGCGTGATCAGCTTCCATCCTTCGACGGCGTGGCTGCGCGCGAGCTTTCCCGCCGCCTTCGAGGATGCCGGCGGGGGCATGTTCCCGCGCTCGCGCGAGACCATCACGCCGCGCCTGCGGCAGCTGGCCGATACGCTGGCGATCGAAGCGCTCAACGACCAGTTCCTCTCGCCCGAGCGGCTGGAGTTCATGCTGCAGGAGCTGATGCTGGTGGTGGTCGAGACCTATGTGGCGCGCCGCCGCGCGGGCGCCTCGCTGTGGCGCGGCTCGCCGTTCGCCGACACGCGCATCCGCAAGGCGCTCGCACTGCTGCGCGCGCGTCCGAACAAGGACGTCAACATCGACGACCTCGCCAACCAGGTGGGCCTGTCGCGCTCGCGCTTCTACGACCTGTTCCATCTGTGCACCGGCCGCTCGCCGCGGGCCTACCTGGACATGCTGTGCGTGGAGAGCGCGATCTCCAAGCTCTCCTCGGGCCGCACGCGCATTGCCGATGTCTCCGCGGAGCTGGGGTTCTCGGCGCAAAGCAACTTCACGCGCTTCTTCCTCAACCAGGTCGGCATCCCGCCCTCGGAATACCGCCGCGCCGCCTCCCGCCCGGAGGAAGCGGCGCCCGATTCCCCCCCGACACCCGAGCCGCAGCGCTAGGCGGCCGCTCCAGGCTGGTGAGCCGTCAGCGTCTCGCCAGGCTGCGCGCCGTCCAGGCCGACATCACGACACTCGCGGTAGACGCGATCGTCAACGCGGCCAATGCCTCGCTTCTCGGCGGCGGCGGCGTGGACGGCGCGATCCATCGCGCCGCAGGCCCGGAGCTGCTGCGCGAATGCCGCGCCCTGGGCGGCTGCGAGACCGGCGACGCCAAGCTCACCAAGGGCTACCGGCTGCCCGCCAAGTACGTGATCCACACCGTGGGCCCGGTCTGGCACGGCGGCGACCAGGGCGAGCCGGCGTTGCTCGCGGCCTGCTACCGCCGCGCACTCGAAGTCGCCGCCGCGCACGGCGTTGCCAGCATCGCCTTCCCGGGCATCAGCACGGGCGTCTACGGCTACCCGAAGGAGGCCGCCGCGAAGATCGCGGTCGCCACGGTGCGCGAGCAGCTCGCGCGCTTTGCGGCGGTCCGCGAAGTCGTGTTCTGCTGCTTCTCGCAGGCCGACCTCGCGATCTACGCGTCGCTGCTCGGCTAAACTTCGCGCTGCGGCCGGCGCACGCCGGCCGCAGCCATGCGGGAGGACGAACGGCCGATGGACACCGGCAAGCAGCTGTACCTGGACCTGATGAAGCGCTGCCTCACGAACCTGATCTACCAGGATCGCAGCTCGCTGCTCGGCAAGGACCTGGCCTTCGACCTGCGCAATCGCGTCGAAGGCCGCGACTGGCCCGCCAACGCGCATACCATGATCGGCATCCACCGCCTGGATAACCTGCACTTCTGCGTCGAGGACGTGCTCGCGCGCAAGGTGCCCGGCGACCTGATGGAGACCGGGGTCTGGCGCGGCGGCGCGGCGATCCTGATGCGCGCGATCCTGAAGGCGAACGGCGTCACCGACCGGCGCGTGTGGTGCGCCGATTCCTTCGAGGGCCTGCCGCCGCCCGATCCGGCCAAGTACCCGCTGGATGCAAACCTCACCTTCAACGAGTTCAAGGAGCTCGCGGTATCGCTCGAGGAAGTGCAGACCAACTTCCGGCGCTACAACCTGCTCGACGACCAGGTGCGCTTTCTCAAGGGCTGGTTCCGCGACACGCTGCCGGCCGCGCCGGTCGAGCGCCTCGCGGTCCTGCGGCTGGACGGCGACCTCTACGAATCCACCATGGACGCGCTGACCGCGTTGTACCCCAAGGTTTCGCGCGGCGGCTACGTGATCGTCGACGACTACAACGACATTCCGGCCTGCCGGCAGGCGGTGCAGGACTACTGGCAGCGCCACGGCATCCGCGAGGAGATCATGCCCATCGACTGGAGCGGCGTGTTCTGGATGAAGCAGGGCAAGGGATGAGAACGGCCGCGGCAGTCGCGGGACTTCTCGCCGCAGCCGCCCTCGCCGCCTGTGGCTCGATGGTGCCGAGCGAGGCGGCGCGCAAGGAGCTGCTGCCGACCGGCAAGCTGCGCGCGGGCATCGGGTTGGGCGCCTCGCCCTCCGCTTTCCAGGCGGTGCGCGATCCCGCCACCGGGCTGCCGCGCGGCGTCCCGGTCGACCTCGCCTACGCGCTCGCGCGGCGGCTCGAGTCGCCGGTTGCGCTCGTGGTGTACGCGGACGCCGGCGCGATCGTTGCGGCGGGCCCGAAAGGCGAATGGGACGTGGCCTTCGTGCCCGAGGACGCCGCGCGCCGCGAGGTCGTGGACTTCGGGCCGGCCTATGCCGAGGCTGCGGTCGCCGTGCCCAAGGGCAAGGCCGCGGCGCTCGCCTATGCCTCGCGCTTCATCGACGAGGCGAAAGACGACGGCACCGTGCGCCGCGCCCTGGATAATGCGGGCTTGAAGAACACGCCGGTCGCGCCGTAGCGCAACCGCCCACCCGCCGCACCCGAAAGGAAGACTCCATGCAGCACGTCCGCTTCGGCCGCACCGGCCTGCAGGTGTCGCGCCTGTGCCTCGGCACCATGACCTTCGGCCTGCAGTGCGACGAGAAAACCTCGTTCGCCATCCTGGACGCCGCCGCCGCGCAGGGCGTCACCTTCCTCGACACCGCCGACGTGTATCCGTTGGGCGGCACCAACGCCACCGCGGGACGCACCGAGGAGATCGTCGGCAAGTGGCTCAAGGGCAAGCGCGAGCAGTTCATCGTCGCCACCAAGTGCAGCGGCAAGATGGGCGAGGCGGCCTGGCAGCAGGGCACCTCACGCAAGCACGTGCTGCACGCGATCGACGCCTCGCTCAAGCGCCTGGGCACCGACTACGTGGACCTGTACCAGGTGCACCACTTCGACCCGCACACGCCGGTGGACGAGACGGTGGAGGCGTTCGACGCCGTGGTGAAGGCGGGCAAAGCGCGCTACGTGGGCGTCTCCAACTACCACGCCTACCGGGTGGCCAGGGCGCTCGGCCGCAGCGAGGCGCTCGGGCTCGCCAGGCTCGTCTCGGTGCAGCCGCGCTACAACCTGCTGTTCCGCCAGATCGAGCGCGAGCTGCTGCCGCTGTGCGAAGAAGAGAAGCTCGCGGTGATCCCCTACAACCCGCTCGCCGGCGGGCTGCTCACCGGCAAGCACCGGCGCGCCGCGCCGCCGCCCGAGGGCAGCCGCTTCACGCTCGGCACAGCGGGCAAGATGTACTCGGAGCGCTATTGGCAGGAGCGCGAGTTCGCCACCGTGGACAGCCTGGTCGGCCTGGCGCGCCAGGCAGGCGTCGAGCCCGCGACGCTCGCCGTTGCCTGGGTGCTCGCGCACCCCGCAGTCACCTCGGCGCTCATCGGCGCCAGCCGCCCCGAGCAGCTGGCCGCGAGCGTCGCCGCCGCGGAATACCGCCTGGATCCCAAGCTCAAGCAGACGCTCGACCAGCTCTCGCACGAGTACCGCATGGGCGACGCGGTGCGCTAGCGCACCGCCTCTCCCCGGGCCGCAGAGCGCGCCGGCGGTCGCACCGTTTCGCCCGGCCGGCGGACCGAGCCGCTAAAATCGCGGCATGGCCGATCGCAAGTTCGGGTTCGAGACGCTTTCCCTGCACGCCGGCCAGATCCCGGATCCCGCCACCGGGGCGCGCGCGGCGCCGATTTACCAGACCACGTCCTTCGTCTTCGACTCGGCAGACCATGCGGCGAGCCTGTTCAACCTGCAGACGTTCGGCAACGTCTACTCGCGGATCTCCAACCCGACGGTGGCGGTGCTCGAGGAGCGCGTCGCCGCACTGGAAGGCGGACGCGCGGCGCTCGCCTGCGCGACCGGGCAGGCCGCCGAAGCGACCGCGATCCTGACGTTGTGCAAGGCGGGCGACCACATCGTCTCGGCTTCCACGCTCTACGGCGGCACGCACACGCTGCTCGGCGTCAACCTGAAGAAGCTCGGCATCGAGACCACGTTCGTGAATCCGGACGACCCGGAGAACTTCAGGAAGGCGCTCAGGCCCGGCACGAAGCTGCTCTACGCCGAGACGCTCGGCAACCCGCTCATCAACATCGTCGACATCGCGACGGTGGCCGCGATCGCGAGAGACGCGGGCGTGCCGTTCCTCGTGGACAACACCGTGCCCTCGCCCTACCTCTGCCGCCCGATCGAGCACGGCGCGGACCTCGTGGTGCACTCGGCCACCAAGTACCTCGGCGGCCACGGCACCACCATGGGCGGCGTGATCGTCGAGTCGGGGAGTTTTCCCTGGGGCAACGGCAAGTTCCCCGAGTTCACCACGCCCTCGCCCGGCTACCACGGCGTGATCTTCCACGAGACCTTCGGCGACTTCGGCTTCACCATGAAGGCGCGCATGGAGATCATGCGCACCTTCGGGCCCACGCTCGCGCCGATCAACGCGTGGCTGCTGCTGCAAGGCATCGAAACGCTCGGCGTGCGCATGGACCGGCATTGCGCGAACGCGCTCGCGGTGGCGAAGTTCCTGCAGGGCCACCCGCAGGTCGCCTGGGTGAACTACCCCGGCCTCGCAGGCAACAAGTATTACGCGCTCGCACAGAAGTACCTGCCCAAGGGCGCCTCGGGCCTTCTCAATTTCGGCGTCAAGGGCGGCGCCAGGGCGGGCGAGCGCTTCATCGAGGCGGCGCAATTCATGAGCCACCTCGCCAACATCGGCGACGCGAAGACCCTCATCATCCATCCGGCCTCGACCACGCACCGGCAGATGAGCGACGAAGAGCAGCTCAAGGCCGGCGTCACCCCCGACATGATCCGCATGTCGGTGGGCATCGAGACGCTGGAGGACATCCTTTGGGATATCGACCAGGCGCTTGCGCAGGCGGCGAAAGCCTAGCGGGCGCGCGCTTTTTCACGCGGCGAG